>REEA01000171.1 GCA_007695305.1 Bacteroidia bacterium | reverse complement strand
CTTCTTCCTCTTTTACTGTTGAATCATCCAGTTCCTGGTTTTCGTGCTTCGCCGTATCACTGAATTCCTTGTCTTCCCATTGGTGTGTTTGCTCTTCTTCTTCCTCTTTTACCGTAGAGTATTCCCGGTCTTCTAACTCTTGTATGTCAGGCTTCTGTGTATTTAAAGCCAGGGCCTGTTCTTTCATCAATTGAGGCTTATTGATATCAGGGTTATATTTACCATTATCATGTGTACCGGTTATGATCCCGGCAACACGGTCAGCTTGTTTTTCAAATTGATCGCCTGGCTCACCTACTGTAAGTTTGGTCTGAACGCCCGTTGCATGAAAAAACGTATCCGGTATTTGTTTCTCAGCGGATACACGGCCATCTTCCCGGTGAAAAAAAGGTGTTTTCTCGCCGGTGTCGACGGTGTTTTGTGGTTTGACCTTTTCTTTCATGTGTGTGTGATTAATGGTTCCAGTCAACAATTAACAGTTGCTTAAGCCATGGGAGTTTAACCACACCGTACCCCCATGGAAGTTTGGATAACAGCACATCGATGGCTTTTCCTTCAATAATGAGGCGGTGCTGAAAATCATCGAGGATTAATTTCCCTTTTCTTTCCAGGAAAGCTTCTCTTAAACCCTGGCTTGATGTTCTTTTCAAAGCCTTCCAGTGACCGATGGCTGCTGAGAGCAATTCGTCTGCTTCATCCAGCATGGCTTGCTTTAAGGGATTATTTCGCGGAAGCGGCAGCTCCGGATCCATCCCGCAAAGGTATTTATGGAACACAAGCTCATGCTCAGACGGATTATTCTTACCGGTAGCCAGATAATAGAGCAAGTGGATGGCAGTGGCCCGGGCATCTTCATCCCTGAAAAGTTTTTCCACCAGCAAGCCACAATTCTTAAAATAATATTCCAGAAAGGGGTGCAGCAATACAAGGCCTGCATGATTCACAAATAAACCTGCTTCCGGGACTTCCTGCTGATCCGGGATTGGTTTTTCCTGTTCTCCGACCTCATCCGGCATAGGTTTTATGCTCTGCCTGGCCACCAGGGGATACGCGGTGTTCAAATTTTTCATCCAACGAATATACATCTCACGGTGGGCATCAATGCCTGCACTTTTTGTTTCTTCCGGCAAAGATGGAACATCTGTTTTTTTCGGCTCTCTACCTGTAATCGATAAATGAATGAGCCGTGCCGTAAACTTTTGGGAAAACTGCAAAATCAATCGATTCAGTGCGTGCGGGGTTTTTATCAACAAATGGGTCAGCCATTGCCTGTATTTTCTCTTTGACAGGAGCGGATTTTTTAAAATATCCTTTTCATCGGGAAAATCCTTTTCATCAACAGACCACCATGGCAGACGCCCGTGTTCGATAAAAAACAGAAATTGTTCCAACTGTCTTTCATCCGGGGTGTGGCTTTCATGGGGAATATGTTCAGATTCTCTGTCGGTTAAACCTTTTGACAAGAGCGTTCCCATCTTTTCGGTGAACTCCCGGATACACAATTCGGCAAATACTTCTTCAAATTGATCCAAATGGATATTATTCAGCGTTACGTCCATTTGAGGGATCCGGATCGATTCCCTGTGTTTCCATTCCTTATCCAGGTACTCTTCTATAACCGGCAACACATCATTCTTTATAATGCGCAATGCATCATCCTGCAGCAGCCTTCCCGTTTTTTCATCAGGGACATCAAACTGCAGGTTCAATCGATGTATGATATGTGTTTCCCCGGTCATGATCATTTAAATTCCTTCACGGTTTGTAACAGAACATTCAGGGCTTTTTTCAGGCCGGGATCCTGAGATACAAAGGCGCTGTCATATTCCTCGATAAAATTTTCCAGCTGTTTGTTTTGGTTAAGGCCGGGATACATTTTCAACAACTTATCCTGCATTTTCTGAAACTGTGAAATATGCCCGGTAATGAGTGCTGTTTTGTTGTCCGGAATCTTTTCGAAACATCTGACCATATTCAGCATCAGCATCCATAAACCGCGAATAAATGCCTCCAGTGTTCTTATTGCTTCCGGGTGGTTACTACTGGTGGAAAATTGATAGATGTGCAACAGTTGTTTGTCAATTTGTTCCAAAAGGTTCAAAATACTACCCGGGCGTGGCCTTTTAAGCAGGTCAGCGGCATTGTTGAGAAGGTTTATCACATTGCCGTGGATAGTTGCAATCCCCGGATCATTCATCATACGTATCAGCGTAACCAGACGCCTGTTGTTCAGTGAAACTCTGTTGTCAGAAATGAATTTCTCCACCACTTCAAGACAATTGTTTTGGGGTTCTTCTTCGTGTCCAATTGGGATGGTTGTTTCATCTTCTGCTGAACAGATTTCGTTGGTGACAACCAGTTTTACAGGTATTTTGTCTTCATAATGCTGGGTTTTGATTTGCGCCTGCACCACTATACCTTCAAATGTATACTGATCTCCGACAAGCCATTTATAGTTGATTTTGTCTTCGGGTATGCCGGGGTTGGCTTCAGCCTGCAATGTCAATACGGCATCGTGCGGACCTGTTTCAGCCGTTGCTTTAAGAATTTTGGCCACAGGTTCTTGAAAAACAACCACTGTAAGATCAACGTCTTGATCATTTACCATCAAACCGATCGGTTTTCCGAGGTGAGCGGCAGGAACAGCGGAAGGTTTGAAGAGGTATTCACCGTTATCGGATGTAATTACGGATCCGGACAAGTTGGGGTCTTTGGTGCTTACAACCCCTTTTTCGGGTGTCACTCCGAAAGGATAAGTGTGTTGATCATCGCTGCAGAATTGTGCTGGTTTGATATCCAGGGATACGGGATCAGGATCAGGTTCCTGTTCCGGTTCTTTGTCCTTTTGTATCACAAATGCCACAGGTGGACAGTCGGAGCAGCACAGATAAGGCAGGCAGAAATCGGCTATCACAACATCTCGTGCCGGTTGTGCGATATCTCTGCAAATGATTCGCTTTATGTCTGTTATTTTTTTGTTTAACTCGCTGGTGACAAAACGCCCGTAGGTGCTGGCCGGTTGTATTTTGTTAGTCTCAAAAAATTTGGCAAGCTCTTCCTCGCGGTTGATCTTGTCGTCTTGAACTGCAACAAAATTGGCAAATGAATCGAGATCACGGTATTTGACCAGGTTCTCAATGTTGGTTAGAACAGCGGGTTGGTTGACAGAAAGACCGGAGGCAACTGTTGTGCCACCTGCAGTTGATTGATCGGTATTGGTATCGCTTGCACCTGCATATACGATCACGAATGTACCACCGCGGTGTGAGCCGGCTTTGTGTTCCAGGCCGGGATGCCTTTCCGCGTATTTCTCAAAGGAGAGGTTCGCCAGGATGTCAGCTTTCCGCTTTTCGATCTCCCGCATGATCACTTCCAGCTTTTCATTGGCGCAGCAAATTCTTTCCATGCGGCTGACCATGTCCAGGTATGCCGATTCAAATCCCTTGGAGGCATAATTGCCGGTCCGGAAATGCTTTTCCAGGCGCGCACGCATCACTTTAAGCCGGGCACAAAAACTCAGCGAGAAATCCCGGAATCTGACTATCATATCCGGTGTGATCTTACGTATGGTTTCAGGTATTTCATGTTGAATGAGATACAAATGCCCAACAATCTGCACAGGGTATTCAAAAAACATAAATCTCTGATCTTCGTCCATATTTTGTAACTCTGCAGCTATATCAGGCATTGTTCTTACTCTTTCCACCAACTCGTTAACGCTTGCAACAGGTTGCTGCAAAGCTTCATGAATGAACTTCCCGAATGTATTGGGGTCCTGGTCGATGGTTTCCAGAACGACACGGTCAATTTTAAAAACCGGTCTTTCAAGATTGTCACAAAAATCGGCTGTAAAACCCCTTGGTTCTATTTTGCCAATGTTGGCACCAATGTTTGTAGCAACTTCAAAACCACCCTGTGGAATTTGCATGCTTCTTTTTGTAGCTTGCATGCCACCGGTTGTCAGCTCGTGTTGGCCGCTCGCATGCGTAACATGCAGGTTTTGGTAGTTTGTTTTTAACCCTGCTATAGTAGCGACGCTTACAGGAATGTTCCATGTGGGTGCTTCTATGGGGGGTATGTAGCGGTCGAGAATGATATGCGGTTTATCGGGTTTTGGGGTGAACCCGGAAAAGAAGCGGCTTCCGTCGCCCAGCAAACAGCTGATTTCAGCCTGAAACGCCTGCAAAATGGTATTGAGGTCCTCGAAGTGGCATTCAAAATCTTCAAGATTAATATCTGACAGCTTCACATCACCCAGCCTGACAGCCACCAAATCGATGGGAATACCCTTTTCTTTTTTAATCTTATCCAGTTCCCGCATCACATTGCGGAAATGCTTGCCAAGATGTCCTTCCACCCTGAAAAAGTTAAACCCGTCGATATCATAATCCAGGGGGTTAAGGGTTGCATCGGGCACCGGTGTATCGTAAGCATTCGCATGGTATGATAAATTGTCTTTTTGGCGGGATTTCCGGCTGCGTGTATGGTTCCACTGTTTAGACAACTCCTTGGGCTTCCCGTAGTAAAAAGGAATAGCTCTATCTTCCAGGGGTTTGTCATAATCCCCTGACGGAGTGATCCGGATCGCATTCACTTCACCGGGTTCAAAATGCAAGATCATCAGCTCAAGCCGTTTCAACATGCTCGTTGCCTTACTGATGGCATCGGGCTTGTGGTTGATTATCGGTGACGGATAGAATCTGTGACGGTATTTGGGTGGTAAAGGCTCGTATTTGACGTTTGGTTCTCCCAGCATAATATGTTTGGGAAAAGCATAAATGGACGGGCAGCATTCCATACCGGCGTTAAAAAGGGTGTCTCTCAGCTCATTATATGCAACCACCACATCTTTATAATGATCATAGGTATATTGCGCGTGCATGGCATTGCCGGCCTTAGTAAGGTTATCCTGCAGGCGCTGTTTCAGACGATTGATATTGATGCTGTTATCTCTGTCAATTAAAAACCGGAAAGCCCTGTAAAGTTCTTCAATGGCTGTGACCACTAAAGTTGATCCGCTTTTGGCAGTGTTGAAGTATGCCCCGGCCAGTGTCTGTGCGCTTTTGGTTATGCTTTTATTGAGTATTACCCGTTTTGGACGCAACTGCGGAAAGCTGAAGTATTTTTCGTAGGCTTCATGGTATTTGAGATAGAGATCATCTCTCCGGTCAGGCTCAGCATCACGATGGATCACTTTCTCCAGGTCGCTTTTTGAAATGGCCAGCAGCATGGGTCTGGCCACCTGGCGTTGGCCCATGTTATCGCAATGGGTGGGGGTACATTTTTCAGGTTTTTTGAGATAATATTCAAGATATAGCAGGGCAACCCAATTGCTGATGGTGCTATCAAGCTGATCAATACGCTGTACTTGTCCCGAAGTGATCCCTTCTTTTTCTTTTTCAGTGAGAAGCCGGTAAAGCTTCACTGCTTTTTCCTGTGATCCTTCTTTGAAAAGAAAGGGCTTGTAGATACCATCATCGGGCATGGTGTATTCCACAAAGTGGGTGTACTCCACCCTTTCCATTTTCAGCATATCACCATCCGTAGTGATGGCTGCACCCGGGCTCAGGGTAACTGCCTTATTTGATTTCCGCACCTCCAGCCCACAAACTATGCCTGTTCCTATGAGGCAGGTACGGGTCAGCCGGTGCTGATCTTCAAAGAAATCAATGATCTCATTCAATTGCACTTCTGTGAGTACCTGGTCTTTTACAAACCGGCTGTACTCAAGGTTTTGTGCTTCAAGATGTAATTTTTGCCTGGTTGCCATATCAAGATAATTTATTTAGTGACTGTTTCATTCCGGCTGATCCGGTTTGGGATTGCTATCCAGCGATCCCAGTGTTGTTCGCCCAAGGGTAAGCGGTTTGTGCTCCGGTGTTGCGTCTTCACAGGAGGTCAGGCGACCTTGTTCATATACGGAAAATAGTTTTTCCATCACTTCAATCAGCCTGATCAGGGTAGTATCTTCAGTTTGTTTTAAAGGGTCTTCTGAGCCTGTTTTTTCTGATAACCATGCATACCAGGCATCTTCAAATTTTGCCAGATGCTCCTCATCTACGAAGCATATCCGTGGTAATACATGGGCCGGTGTTTCCATCCGGATGAGTCTTTCAACATACTGTCTGAAACTTTTATCTTTCAGCCGGGTGGTGTAACCGGGCATCACAATCGTGATCCGGAAGGAATAGGGATCGAGCGGACGGCAGAACTGTCCATTTGATTCGATGCATACCGGCAGAAAGAGTTTGTGTTTTTCTTTGGGTGTTGATGTATCGGGTCGCAACAACAGGTGTTCCACCGCGTAAATACCCTCTTCATCATTTTTTAGCGGCTTCCTTTTGTAATGCCCGAAGCCAAGCAATCGTGATATCCTCTTTTCAAGGCCGGTCACATTCAATTCTTCCAATCCGGCAGGTAAAGGATTGTAGTAATCGAAGCCACTGCCGCGCTCTTTGCTTATGCTTTCATAGTCTTTCAAAAAGTTCTCCTTATGCTCAATCACCTGTTCATAGGCTTCATCGCCAAAAACCCTGTACATCAGGAAAACATATTCGTTGAACTGTTCGGCAAAACGTGCCAGCAGATGGTCGAGAAACCTGTTCCTTCGTTGCACATCATTATTGAACTTTCTTGAATCAAGGAGTTCCTGAACGGTATCTTTCCATTCCTGCTCTTCCGTAAATAACTCATTTGCGTCTTTCAGCCCTTTTACCACATTGGCAAAATAGGTATGTCCGACGGAGGTTTCGGCCGAAAACAATTCCTTCACGTTGGCGATCTGCGCAAAATAATTGGCCAATACCTGGTCAAAGAACAACAAATAGGCTTTCAACTGCTTGGCTTTTGCCTTACGTGCTATGGAGGCGCTTTCCGGGAGTCCGGCGGGACCAATGCCGTAAACTTCCGGGAAGTGATTCTGGACGGTTTGATAATTACCGGGATCGCGGAATCTGCCCTCCGGCATGGAAAGATCCTCAGTTGTCTTTTCCAGCATAGCTTCGTTATATTGATAACGAAGATTATCAAGGTTCTCTTCGGCCCGTTTTTTGTTAAGCTTAAGGGGAATAACATCTTTCCAGATGTTCAATACAGAGATATTGCGACATAAAACCGGTTTGTGTCCGGTTTTTATGCACAAGTTCCATGTGTCACCGGAAACCGCCTCCCTGATCTTTCCCATGTCTTTTTCTTCGCAATCAGCCAGCCCAAAAGCGATTTCCCTGATTATTCTGACACCATTTATTTTTTTGATGATGCGGATAATATCACTTAATCTAACCTCCTTTCGCAGCTCACTTTTTTCAAGCTCTTCCATTTTCAGGAATCCCATTTTTTCAAAAGGATTAGCTCCACTGCGCCAGGGGTATTCATCGTCAAACAAAAACACGGGGCCCCGGAAAATTTCATCGGTTTTTTTGCCCGCGTCCAGCATTTCCTGCAGATTGTAAAAAGGCACGGATGGTGAAAGGTATTGTTCAATATCAAAAATGATCTTTGCCCATACTTCCTCCGGATCAGCATAAGGATCGATCTCGATGTCACCGCATATTACCACACCCTGCTCAGGAACCTTTTCCACCTTTTCCACATCTTCGCAAAGATTGCGGTACCGCTGATATACTTCAAGCACCTGTCCTTTGATTTCCTTGATGCGGCCGGCTTTCAAAGCTTCTCTTTCAGCTTTCGGCTTAGCCTTTTCTTCATTGTTTAGAAGAACGGATTCATCAATGTCCAGCAATATCCTGTTTAAACCCCTGAGTTGATATTGATGGGCTTTTGCAGGGTCAACCTGCTCGTTTTCCTGTTTGTAATGCGATTCTGTGATGCCTTCCTGTGCAAGATCTCTGAATTTTGTCACAACCGTTTGTTCCGCAGGGATGATCCATGCATTGCGTACCCCTTTAATTCTGACAAACAATTGTCGGTAGTCATTGGCCGTTACCGGATTGGATGGCAATGCCCTGATGGCCGAAAGAAACTGCCGGTGCATGTTTGCTGTGTTGTCATCCGCTTCGGCGAGCAGATCCTCCATGGGGTAGGAGGTTCGGTACCCAAGATCCGTGATGGCATAACAGAGCGTTTCAAGTATTGTTATTCCGGGATCATGCACGTTGTAGTCGGTCCATAATTTATGGGCCAATTGCTCGATATACTTCAATCCTTCCGACCGCAGAAAAGTATAATCCCGGCCATATTCAGCACTGATGGTTTTGGGTATGGTGTTGGATTCACTCATGGCAGATCTCGTCGTTATCGATTAAAGTAATTTTGTGGTTGCGGGCAGATACCAAAATGGCCCGCGCACTGGTGGCAGCAACAACATTCAGGTCATCTGTATTGTCATCATTTTCTTCCTGACGATGATACATCCTTACTTGAGAAATAAAGTCCACATAAGGCAGGTTTTCGATAAAACCGATCATGACGCTTTTGTAAAGGCTGCCTCCGAAACTTATTTCCGAATGTTCTCCAAATGCCCATGGTGAAAGGTGGCGAACCAGATCATCATTGAGTATATTCAGGTAAGCATTGGGATCGTATCCATCATGGAATTTAATCCTGAAGTCTAACATAATGGTTTCATAGTCGGGGTTACATGTGTCAAAATGAACATGCATTGAATGCAATGTACTTACATGCTTTTGGATTTCACTGAGCAGCTGACGGCTCGCGCGTGGTTTCAGCGGGTCGAAGCTGTCCTGGTTGCGAATGTCGGGGATCACGATCAGTGAAACGAATCCCGGGTTGATCTCAAAATAATCCGGTGTGCCGTCTTCCAGTATGTTTGAAGTGTGGTTCAGACATTTTACCTTATACACCGACGGAAACTTTTCCAGCACGATTCGCTCATAATCCCACAAATTAACAGCCCTGTTCTTATGTCGCAACCTCTCGCTGATGCGGGTGTAAAACATCTGATCTTTTTCTTCCGCGGCGCCACCAAATGATGCATGGGGCTGATCGACGGCTTTGATAAGCGGTGGTTTTTCCAGGAACTTGCCGATGGTTCCTGCCGGAACAGCTTCTTCCGGGTGCAATAGTTCATTCCTTCGGTCTGTGAAGACCGCTTCAGCAGCCTGTGCATAAATGCCTGATATTTCACATACAGACAAATGGGTCAGCCCTTCAGGCAATTGTGCTTTGATCCAGTGAAAGCCTTTGTCAAGCAAGGTGTTGCTGGTATTGACACCGGCCGGAAGTTGAATCTTCACCATACCGGCACGCAGGAAGTTGTTCGTAGTGTTTTGCGTGATAAATTGATTTTGCAGGGGTTGCCATTCGTTGTTCACCAGGGCAAACCATTCAATTTGACGGTTTCCGGTAAAGGTGGGTGCCAATGGGTCTTCGCTGCCTTCCACGGCCTGTATCAGGAGGCTTACCACATCTGACGGCCGGCCATTTTCCAGTCCGATATATAACTCACCTTCATGGGCATAGACAGGTAAAAGCCTGATGTTCCGCTTTGCTTCCCCGTCAAGGAAATGTACCTGCTCTTTCAGAAAAATATGTTGCTCATTCTGACCAAATGGATGTTCATGAAATAACTGGATCACACGATCCTTATAATTGTTAAACTTATCCTCCGGGCTGCTGTCCGAATCGAATGTGATCTTATTGCCTGCGGTGGCAGTGTAGCCCACTGATAAAGAAGCTATCTCCGGAGTATAGGGTGCATTGGGAATATCGGTCTCATCGCCGTTTTTTGCTTTCTCTATCATAGCCAGAGAATAACATTCCGGATAGTGCTCATGGAGGAAGCCCCTGTCAAGTGTTAACCTGAGGAAGTTGTCTTTTGTGGCGGGGCCGAAGCTGTCGGCTTTAAAAAGGGGCCTTCTGAAACCCGGATTAAAGCGTGCGACGTTAAATATTGCTGAAACAGGCTTCAGGAAAAAGGCTTTTTGTGTTTCTTGTTCCCCGGTTGGTTTAGTCAGATAGTTTTTTAGAACGGCCTTATTGATGTCCACTCCTTTTTTCATCAACAATGGGGATGCCAGCAATGATAACCGAACCCCGGTATCGGACGCGTCCCGGCCAATAGTCAGGTTACCTTTGGCCGGTGTGTCGCTGAAAAGCGGATGTGATGCAGCACTGATGCCGGTGGGAAACCATTGATTGTTCTTAATATATCTTGCTTTTACGGTGAAATAACCATCTCCGTCAACCGTTGGGACTCTTGTTCCCTTATAAGCTGCGTAATGCGCTTCCAGGCTTACAGGTTTGTTTTTCCAAGCGATATCCAGTTTGATTTCATTCCAGTTTTTCTGAAAAATTTCCGCTGACCCTACATAGAAGCTGGATCCTTGCTTGGGAATTGTTCCGAAGGGATAGAAAGGCTTTGATCCATCCAGTCTTCCCATGTCATTTTCCAGCTTCAGGTCGCGTATATCGCTCACTTCAACTCCCATATTAACCTCTGTAACCACTGCTTCTTTCAGTGCTGTGTAGATGGCATATCCATTGTCACTGCCTGTGTCCATCAATATTCTGAGGATGGGCAGATTGGTATTGAAACGCTCTTCGTGTATTTCAGGGTCGTAGGGTACCACTGCATCTGCTGCGGCATCGAGCGATATTGTCAGGCTAAGTTTCCGGTTTCCGGAAGAGGGTGTATGTGTCACTTCAAAGTCTGATGGTTCCATCCACTCTTCTTCACCGCTAAACAAAGGCAGTATGCCGGATTGGACAGTTTCAATGTCCGGGAAATCAGTTGGGAAGGTGTTTTCTGCAAGGGTGATGTCAACGGTGACCTTCCTTTTTCCTTCTTTTAAGAGTAAAACATTGGATGCGAGGGCAAATCCCGGGCTCGCCACAGGCCATCGTTTGTTCCCAAAGACATTCCATTGGGGGTTTTCGTCGCCGAATTCGGTGCCAAGCCCATCCAGGGAGTTGGTTTCTTCGGCGTAGCGTATCGTTTTCCCCGCTTCGTGATAGATGCTTTTGAGGCTTGCCACTTTTGCCTTTCCCACCACCAATTCTTCAGTGGTGGCATACAGGATGGGTTTGCCGTTTTTGTCTTTGCCGCCGTCGAAGAGAGTGCCTTTTGGCAAGATGTCGTTGACGGCGTTTTTTGCCAGTTCGAAGATCAGATGTACGCGATTGGGCACGGCAGGTTTCACGCTAAGCTGTAAAACCTGTTTGAAATAAAAATCCATGTGCCTTTTGCCAAGTTGGTTCATCTGTTTCTGCGAAAACTTCATGAGCTTGAGGAAGCTGAGAAACAAGGCCAGATGGGGCTCATAATTTCCTTTTGGGGGCTTCTGTAAGATCTTTTCCCTTTCTTCATCAGTTAACCAGCTTTCGTCTTCAACAAGGGCTGCATCTTTCAGGAAAGCTTCAATTTCGTTTGCTGATTTGAGAAAAGCCTGCCAGTTACCCGCGTGCTTTTGGTCGTCGGAAAGATGAAAATACCTTAGCTTTCCGGCAAAATCAAAGGCAAAATGCATCCAATCGCGCAGCGTAAAGCCATGTACATTTACAGAGGACGGTTCCAGTGCTTCGATGAAACGCTGATGCTGGCCGGTGCCATCATACTTTAAAGGGTGCTTTGTATTGCAGTTTAGTGCCATTTTTATCTGTTGTCAGGTAAACGGGCCCCGTACATTTTGTAAAAGGGGTATACGTAGTTGAAACGTGAATTGGTTGCTTTCACGGTATAGTCTATACTGATCAGCAAAACACCTTCATGTTCGCGTGATGTGTCCACTTCGAGACCTTCCAGTCTGATGCGTGGTTCGAAATACAGTATGGCTGTTTTCACGAGATCGCTGAGGTAGGTCACCAGGGTGAGATTCATGGTTTCGAACACCATTTCGTCCAGGTTACAGCCATAGTTTGGTTGCATGAACCGTTCACCCAGCCTGGTTGACAAGAGGATGTCCAGGCTGCTTTCAATATCATCCACACCTTCAAGCATACTTATACTTTTCGATGCTTTATCGAAAGTGGGAGGGAAGTCCCACCCGCGTCCCAGGAATGCATACTTTTTATTCATAATCAATGTTTTTCATTGTTTTCTTATCATCCGATAAAAACGTTCATGCAGCCTGCGACAATGGAGCCACCGTGTGCTGTGGGGTCACCCATCCTGGCTGCCGGCATACCTCCGATCAGAACCGTTGCGGATCCTGACAATATGTTTGCCGGTGGTCCGCTGCAGCTTGCCATGTCGCCAACCCTGGCGGCGGGCATGCCGCCAATCAGAACAGTTGGTTCGCCGGGTGGCAATACAGGACCCCCGACGTGGGGCACTGTCGCTGTTACCATCGGGCATACATGCATGTCATTGATCCTTGCTGCAGGTTGTCCCATATTGTTTTTCAGTTAATTTGAACGATTGACCCTTTGATCACTGCCATCCCGCTTGTACTAAGTTCCGCCCCGGATCCTCCTTCGGCCTTTAAGCTGACATTTGCCTTCAGATCCAGGTTCATGCCTCCTTCTGCCTCCATGTTGCCAGCCGACTTTATTACAATATCTTTTGAGCTTTCTATCCGGATACCCCCGCTGTCCATCACGATCTTGTTGCCATGCTGATCTTCCAGGCGTATATGGTCTGCGTCTTCATCCACCTTAATGATTTTTCCTGCCGGACTTTCTATTTCCACATATTTCTTATCATCATCGAACACCAATTTCAAACCGCTGCGCGAAATATATCCCTTTTGGTGGTTATCATCCTTGGCGGGAATTGGTGCCGGGTTTGCGCTACTGTGAAGAATCCCCAGTACAACGGGAAACCGGGGATCATCATTCACGAAACCCACGATTACTTCATCACCGATCTCGGGTCTGAAAACAAAGCCCCGTTCGTCACCGGCATCGGATGATGCAAGGCGGGCCCATACCCCTTCGCTGTCGTCACCCATAATCGGTATATGGATCTTTATTCTTTCTTCCCCGTCCGGGTCATTCCCCAATTGTATAACCTTAGCGGTATGCAATCCATGAATGGCTGCAAGCAGACCGGATGCCGGCTTGCTTTCCACCTGGAATTTTTCGGTAAACCACTCGGGGTCAATGCCAAACTGGATATCCATCTGCCAGTCGCCGGAGAAGATCGAATGCTTCACACCGCTCACGAATGCTTTGCCATTAAAACGATCTCCCACACCCTGGAGATCGATCATTTTCCCTGGTTTAACGTGGTGTACTCCTTTACATTTGACGCGTCCGCGTATTTTAGCCAGCTGTCGTTTTTGCAGCATTGCCTTGCCCCACGCCTGTAATTCGGGTTGTTCAAGATTGCCGTCATGCTTTTGCAGAAAATTACCGTTGCCGATGGCATCCGCCAGGTTTTTTGGCGTCAGGTTGCCGTTGAGCATGATCCCCGGATCATCTGCTTCCTCTTCGATCACTTTTTGCTCAGCGAAGCTCCAGGATTTCGATATCACCTTTTCTGGTTGATGTCTGGCATCCATCTCTGCATCCAGTTCTAAAATGGTAGAACCGTATGTGAGTGTTAAATCTGGTTCCTGCGACAGGTCGGGGTTTTTCACGCTAAGCTTACCGTCGTCGGCAATGCACAACTTCCCGATGGCTTCAGCACGACTCACCATAAAATCCCAATCGGTACATTCGTATTGGACCACTTTTTTATGGTTCAACGTACTTGCTTCCAGATCCGTTTCCAGTCCGTCATATTTAGCGGTAATCTCTGTGAAAACATCCTGATCGCTGACATCGGTAAAGTACATGCTTTTCCTTCCGGCGGTCATCTTCACACTTTTATCGCGACACTCCAGTAGCAGCAACGACTTTGCTCCGTCCCTGATTTTGATGTTATGTGCTATGATGATACCCTTAAAAATCGGAAATACGTCGCTTTGGTATCCGGCATGAATTTCAATTTCCTTACCGGGAATAAAAAGTCCCTGGTTGGAAGCCTGAAAGTCACCGCGGGCAGCATCACCGTCGATCAACACCACCGTGGCCCGGGGAATCCGGTTCACTTCCTTGCTAACCGAGATGGAATCAACCAGGAAAGTGCGTGCAATTTCAGTCCCGTCAATTTTAATCACAGGTGTAACGACCGTTGCAGGTCGGGTTGTTGGTATGGTTCTGTTACCTGTCATAATATCAATCTTTTAATGGCGGAAATACAATCTCCTGTCCTGTTTCCAGGTTTCGGAAATCGTTCAGTCCATTTGCCCTGGCCACCTCAATATAATAGGATGGGTCTCCATAGATCCTGAAGGCCATCATAGGCAGGGTGTCACCATCTTTTACCTCACGCACATGGGTCAGATCTGGTGAGCTGGCGTCTTCCTCGGCTACCCTTTTTGTATCTTCCACAGCTCCAATGAATCCGGCTTTGGCAACCGCCCGGAGGGGAAGACCGTCGGAGCGGAACAATTTGTAAGTGATATCAAGGGTTTCCAGGCAACAGTCAAACTTCAGCTTTCCCCAATAGATGGTTAAAAATCTTGGCCGGTGCTCATTGCCCTTGTATTCAAATACCACTTTCTTGAAATGTTCCAAGGCCGGTTCAATGCCGTTTGAGCTATCTTCCACTTCATTGATCACCCCTGTGCTGTCAAATAAAAGGTCAAAACTCATTTTGTGCGGCTCAATACGATCAAATTTCGGCATCTTCCCTGTTGTACCGGCAGCCTGTTGTTCCGAATACTTGATCTTCGATTTAACCGTATAGTTGTCGGGATTAACCAGCACCTCTACCCGGTCATCCGATTCTTTCCGCTCGCCATCGGGGAAAGACATGATGATCATTTTGGATACATTCTTCTGCATCAGCGTTCGTTTTTCATTTTGAGTATTTCCATGATCTGTTCAACACATTCGGCTATAATTTCTTCCTTCCGGGGATGACCGGATTCATGTGGTGAAGATTCCGCGGATTCTCTCTGCTGCGGCACAACATTCATCTTTATATTCAATTCTCTGATCTCAACGGGCATAACATCTCAGGTTTTTCACTGTAAAGTAAAATAATGGTATTGCAGCTCAAAGCTTTCAATGGCAAGTTCGCTCTTTTGGGCATCCAGATCGCTGAGGCTCCACTTTTTTGGCCATGCGTGTTTGATATTCCATGTCATCAGCGGCTCATGTTCTTCATTGAGCAATGAAACAGTGATATCGACCGGTTTAATGGTCAGTGATTGAAAAGCGTCGTTGCACCATTTTTTCAGGAGGTCGGAATTGCTTACCAGTCCACGCTTCAGAATAAGTACCGGAAACTTTGACCTCACGGGAAGCACATGTTCATAGCGATTTTCTCCCCCCTCTTTCACTGACTCGGTTTCAAGCTCCATAGACAATCCTGACACCGATTGGAAGCGGCTGTCAACATCGCTGTCGCCAATACCGGAAAAAACCACACGAAAATGAAATCCTACCGGTGGATAGTAATTTGCCATATCAAGCCATCTTTTAATTCATCATAACAAGAAAATCCTGCTTTTTAGCAAGCCATCATCCATTAGTCGTTCTGAACGACGAGCCCTTCGTGAGCAAGTTCGATGCTCTCAACGGCGGTTTCACTGGCATCGCTTTTCAGATCGGTTGTATCTACTTTCACCGGCCACGCGCTTTTCACCTTCCATACCACTACCGGTTCATGTTCTTCGTTCAACAGGCTGATGGTTATGTTCCTTCGTTCAATGGTGTTTAGCTTCACTGTGTTCAGCCAATTAAAGAACTCATTGTCTGATTGGAATGTGCCGCGCTTCAAGGTGATGTTGCCGTATTTCTGCATGCCGGGCATTTTGATCTTGCTGTATTCAGGGCTGCTGCCCTCCCGGTATTCGATCACTTCGTTTTCGACGGTGAGGCCGTTCACTTCCGTGAAGCCAATTCGTGTACCACCCCATTCAACCTGGAAATGAAATTTGGGTAAGGGATAATTTGCCATAGTTGTAGTGTTTATTTGTGAATGAATTTGTTAACTGTTCTTTTCCTGTAAAATCATTGAAAAAATCAGGTCTGCATTTTATGGCTAAACCTGAGAATGATGAATTCGGCAGGTCTGACGGCAGCCAGTCCGACTTCAACAATCATGCGGCCTTCCAAAACATCTTGCCCGGTCATTGTTTCACCCAGGCCGACACGAACGAAAAATGCATCTTCCGGTTTCGCTCCCTGCAGTGCACCTGAGCGCCATTGCAGTGTCAGAAAGTTTTCTGTCATTGCCCGCACCTTTACCCAGGTGTTGGCATCATTTGCTTCAAATGTAAAAGCTTCAACGGCTTTTTTCAGACTTTGCTCAATCATGATGAAGAACCTTCTGACCGGAACATACCTCCACTCATTGTCATTACCTGCCAGCGTACGTGCCCCCCACACCAGTGTGCCTTTCCCTGTAAAATTACGGATGGCATTTATGGATTTCCCGCCTGGATGCACGTTAAGGGTTTCCTGTTCGCGGCTGTCGATTTTTACTGCCGGACCTTTCACCGAACTCAGGCTGATATTGGCCGGAGCCTTCCATACGCCACGGGTTTGATCTACCCTGGTATACAAGCCGGCTAAAGCCCCCGAAGGAGGAATGGTTTGCATGTATTCCGTTATCTTCTCAAAAACACCCCGAAAAAATGCATGGGACGCAAAAACAGTCCTTTCCGACTCTTTCTCATAATGTAAGGTGGCATCCAGCAGGCTTTCAAAACCTTTAATAATGATATCTGTGGTTTCATTAAGTGCATCAAGGATTTGCAAACTCCCTGCAGAGCTTTCAGGGAAACCGGTGCCATCAGCATCGATGTCAACATATTCAACATCTCCAAACCATTTCTTGTCAATGGATTGATAAATAGCATCCACGTCGTTGATATCGGCGACACGGGAACTGAGATTGTTGGCGATACTGTTCTGATTTTTCTCAATCTCAACAAGGTGACGGATTGCATCTGTAAGTGCTTCATTCGAATGTAGTGCATTGATGTCTGATTTTAATTCAGATCCGACGGGTGTTTCTTTGTCGGTGCCATCCAAAGCATTGACCATAAAAGCCAGCACAGCCATATAAGCGGATGTGTTCTTCTTGGGTGCAATATTGTTTTGAAGATTGTTTCGATAGGATGCCAGCAATGTTTTCAGATGACCGGCCCCATCCATCCGGAGTCTTTCCGCATCGATGTCTGTCCCGCCATTAACAGTTGCCGCATCGGTTTGTATTACCGTTTGCTGCCAGGTTGTTACCAGCAGGTTTTCGGCGGCGTTTTTTGAAAAAACCGACATATCAACAATTGGCGTATCCGGATCGGCCAGTTCATAAAAAACCAGCTTTCGCAGATGCACCGAATGACCATAAGTTGATACAAGCCATGGATAATAGGCAGCACCATAATGCAGGTTATTGATGCCGATCTGGTTACGAAACGCTGAGATGGGTTGATTGGTCACATCTTCTGCCAGGTAGCCCTGCATAATATCCAGGATGCAGAACCTGTCCTGCATGTCGGCACACTGCCTGAGTGCAAGTTTTTGCAATTCATGAAACCCGGCTGTGTCCGGTTCATCATTGCTGTCCAATAAGCCCACTGCATCGGGCGAAAGCAGAAGCGTTGGTTCATCGTATTTGCGCAAGGCGTCAAAACCTTTTTTCAGCGCTGAATATTCAATGTCCTCTTTATAAGAACCCACACTTACGATATAACAGCTGCCCCCGCCATTGTCGTAGAAATGCCGCATGGCGTAATAGAGAAAGAATCGCTTGTCAGGTTTCACAGAAACAATTGCGTTTTCTTTATCTGCATCCGTGACAATATGGAATGCGGCAGGCACGAATGCCTTCCCATAGAGGGACTCGAAATCAACGAGGGATTTGATTTTTACCGGGACACCGGTAAGATCATTTCCGTCATCGTTCATGGCTTTTTCGGTGTACCCGACCATAGCAGGAATGGCAGTTTCCACCCTTGCTACCGAGGGCGGAAACAATGACTTTTCCTGCACATAAACACCCGGTGTTTTGTAAGACATAATGTTGTTTTTTTAAAGTTTTGATCAGGATACAGCCATTTTATGACTGAATCTGAGGATGATAAATTCTGCGGGTCTGACCACGGCCATTCCTATTTCAACAATCATTCGGCCTTCAAGGATATCCTGTGCTGTCATGGTTTCGCCCAGTCCAACGCGAACAAAAAACGCATCATCGGCTTTTGCACCCTGTAAGGCACCGGCACGCCACTGAAGAATCAGGAAGTTCTCAATCATTGCTCTCACCTTCACCCAGGTGTTGGCATCATTGGGTTCAAAGACAAATGGTTCGGTTGATTTTTTGACGCTTTCTTCCACCATATTGTAAAAGCGGCGTACACTTACATAGCGCCATTCGTTGTCGTTTCCTGCCAGTGTTCTTGCCCCCCAAACCATAAATCCTTTGCCTGTGAAAAACCGGATGGCATTGATCGATTTTCCGCTCATGGTTACGTTCATATCCCTTTGATCTTCATTGTCAAGCTTTTCAGTCAATTCGCGTACCATGTTGAGGCTCATGTTGGCCGGTGCTTTCCATACACCACGCGTGCGGTCAACTGTGGCATAAACTCCGGCAATGGCTGCCGCAGGCGGCAAAACAACCCTGAATCTGCTCATCTGCCTTTTGATCACTGCATACAACTCACTGTTCATGTGATACAGGGATTTTTTCGGTTCTTCAACTTCTGTTTTTCCCGTTTCGGGAAACTTTCTCAACACCTCAACATCATCCAAATCACCGGTACCCCCTGATATCTTCACCTGGCTTTCGTCTGCATAATAGGTGAGAGCAGACTGGATCCAGGGATAATAGGCAGCTCCGTAAGAAAGATTGTTGTTGCCAATACCTGAGCGGAATTCATCAATTACGTCATTTAAATCGTCGCCTGTTTCTTTCCATAAGTCAGCAATCACTACCCTGTCCATCAATTCGGCCGCCTGGGTGAGTGCCAGTTTGTTCAGGGTGTAAAAGTCGGCTTTATCGAGCGAAACGGCGTCGGTGAAGACAATCATGGTTGGCTCATCTTCCTTTCGGAGAGCAGCCAGTGCTTCCTCCATTTGGTCGCTGTTATCAAGGTTTGCATCATCGTATTTGCCGCAGGAGACGATATAACACGGACCACCTCCGTTGGCAAAATAGATTTGCAGGCAATAATGCATGCGGAACTCCAGGTCATCCAGGGGGTCTTCAAGTTCGCCATCAAGGACAAATTCTCCATTCTCTTCTTTGATCTTGATCCCTTCGGACGAATCGCCGTTGTGAAATTCTGTTTGAGGCGCTAATCCGTAAATTTCTTCGAAGTCTTTCAGTGACCTGATGCGCCGGGGTTTGTTAACCAGCGACAATCCGTTGTAGGTGTCGTTTTTCGTGTACCCGGCAAATGCAGGGATGGCTGTTTCGACCTGAGCCACCGATGGTGGCAGTTTTGAAATTTCCTCTACGTATACGCCGGGGGTTTTGTAATTGTTTGCCATTGTTCTATTGTTTAAGTTAATTTATGTGGATTTCTGAGTAAAACTTATCTTCATCGGGATCAATGAGTGCTTCCGTTTTTACCGGTGCCTTTCCGGGGTTTGGAAGGTCAACATCCTCATTGTTTTTGTTCTTTGCGGTAAGGTTTGTAATAATACCATACCTTGTGAGCGGCAGTGGTTCACCGGTAACAAAGGGCGCGTTAAAGTCTTTGGATAAATACCGCCAGTAAGTATGTCTGTTCCTGAAATGCAGCCGATAAACCGGTGAACGCAGCGAACCGTTCGGATTCAGCATATTGTAAGCGTCATCATATGCGGTCAGTGCCAGTTTAATCATACCAAAAGGAGAAATCCTTTCTTTCAACAGATAAAAAGTATAGGACTCTTCATGTTCAGGCTCATCTTCTGAGAGCATATGCAATGTGTAAAAGCCATCAGGGAATGGTCGCATATCAACCTGAATGATTGTTTCATCTCCTTCCGGAACATCAACGGAAGGTGTCACGATGTTTCCTGCCTCATTCATTAAGGTGACTTCTTCTTTCAGGTAGGCGTGCAAGGCAGGGTAGGAGACAACGCCCCGTTCCAAAGGCTGACGATCGTTTTCGTTTGCATACACGGGAACGGTGCCGGCCATCGGCTCAACCATCCAGCCATCATTGTTGGATGCCGGATTATTGACAGTTTTCCTGAGTGCCATATATAATATGGTAGGATCGGCCGGATTATCCGTAAGCATATCTCCCGGGTAATAATTTCTGCCATCTCCATGAAAAGCGGGAGGATTTGCTGCAATATGTGGAAAGCTTTTGGGGGATAAATTGCTGTTATTATGAAAAACATACATGGTTCCGGTATTTCCCATAAAGGGCAAAGCAGAATAATTCAACAGGTTCATGTCACGAAGCCTGAGAATGAACGTGAACTCAGTATCGTCAGCAAAGGGATTAAAAGGCTTTACCCCTTCCGCGATTCCCTCATCTTCAGCCCTTATCCCCACAATGATACCCTGCGAAGTTGCCTTCATAACGCAATGGTGGGCATTCAATATCTTCTGGCACTGCTCCGTGGGAATGATATCAAAGAGTTCGCGAATATCATATTTCAGCATTACCTCAGCCTGCTGTTCAACGGTCATGTTATTGAATGAGGAAGTCCCTGCATCAAGAAGATAATGGTGAAGGATGTTAACCTCAAACAAAATATGGTATGTGATGGTCGCGGACATTGTATGTTTTATTTCGTTTAAACGCCGGAATTCTTGATTCTTACCTGCCTGATTACACCGCGTGTTTCCACAGTGCTATCCCTTTCCAGTTGCAGGATCCTGGCCTTATAACACGCGAAAGGGTGCTGTTTGCCTCCAAGTGTACTCCATAAATAATTTACCTGCTCCATGGTAAGCGTTTGCAGATCAAGGACAATTTTGAAGGCTTCAGGTAAACCGTCAACCTGGGTTACACTGTTTTGCCGGGTAAAAATGTGTTTTCCCTGGAAAAAGGTGATTACATGGGAAAGATAGATCAGCGCATGATCGTAGTTGGTCATGCACGATGTAACCAGCAATGAAAGATTCAGGTTGACAGGTGGGTTATCATATTTCACCAGGTCATTGTTCATGATCACATGGCCCGGATCATTTTTCATGGTGGTTTCTTCAGAAATGTTGACCAAAGAAAGCAGGATATTGTTTTTGCTTTCAAGGTCGTCCTCGCTCAAACGGGCTATATTATCAAGGACGGCAACCGGCGAGGCAATGGTATCAGCGTCGCTTTTAACCTGATCTATATACAGGTTCATTTGCTCTGCCAGAAAATTTAAAACCGGATATAACATTCGCTTTTGTTTTTTCTGCCGGTAAAGGTCTTTTTCCACAAACAGAGAACAGCAGCTGCAGCAAATGGAAAAACAATAAAGGCAGAGGATTGAACGAAATTCACTTTGGTCAATGGTTCAATTACAGTTACATCATCGTTGCTATAATATCCGCAATGGATCGCATCATTGATTCATCTGTTAAAGATCTTTTTTTTGCTTTGATACACCCTAAAGGCCCATTAGAAGATCGATATAGATGAATATGTTGTTAGATATAAATGTAATTTGAAAATCTAATTTAAACAATATTTTGATTTAAAAAAATTTTATCGACAAATTTTATGGTTTTTTAAGAAAACAGGGTTTTTTGTTAAAAAACCGCTTAAGTATCATTTCAATCAGGCTAACAGACAGATTGATAAAGGCTTGCGCAGCCTTTTCATAAAAGTGAAACCCATTTATGTTTCCGGGCTAAGCAGTTAGCCTGCATTATTCACAAAAAGCAAACAAATTGTTGTATCTAATTGATTAAA
>REEA01000025.1 GCA_007695305.1 Bacteroidia bacterium | reverse complement strand
GCAGGTAAAAGCACATTTGTAATAGGCGGGATTTCGTGCTCCGCAGAAAGATTTTTGGATCACCGGCGCCTGCAGCACATAATTCACAACAACATTTGATGGCCATGCATGAAAAACATAACCACCATCAAAGAAGCTGGTTTATCATGTTGAAATTCGCACAAATAACAGGGAAGGGAAGAACAGATAAAAGCTGCAATCACTCTGCTAAAACAAAAAAATGCAACGTATCTTGTGGCGGAAAACAAAAAAGCCCCTGAAAATCAAGGGCTTAAGTGTTGCTTTGCGGTCCGGACGGGACTCGAACCCGCGACCCCGTGCGTGACAGGCACGTATTCTAACCAAACTGAACTACCGGACCATTATGCTTATGAACGACGCTTTTCAACTAAAGCGCTGCAAAGATAATACAGTTTTTTGTTTCCACAAAACTATTTTCATCATGCATGAAAAAAAATCCCGTAGCGAATATCCTCGTCTCCAATTTTACATCGTAGTTGCTATTATCCAATGATGAAACATCGAATCGGATATGAATGGTTGCCCATTCTCTTTTCGGAAAACCAACCCCATTCCTTCAAGGTTTTTTAAGGCACGCGCAATATTTATATTATATATTTTAAGTCGTTTATATATATCCCCCCCCGCGCCAATGCTTTCAGGATAAGCACATTGTCGCGACTGGTATAAATGCCTTCCCATACCTTCTCAAGATAATCTTTGTCTGCCAGAAGAATTTGTTGCAAAAGCTCATCCCTGTCAGGTATTTTCTTATAAAGGGCTTTGTAAAGTATGGTTTGTTGGAAAGCCAATTGAGCATAATAAGGATGACACCGGGTAATCTCTGCAATATATTTGGGCAATTCATCACTGCCATTAATGCCGGCCTCCCTGAAACGGTTAATCAAATGGACTATGAGGACATCTTTCTCGAGGTAAGAAAGATGAATAATTCTGGCCTTACGGTAAAAAGGCGATTCTTTGCTTACAAACATAGCCCGCATGACCGATTCATAACTGCCTGAAAAAAAATAAGTGCTGTTTTTATGTTGTTGGATTTTGGATCGGAAACAAACTTATCATGCATTTGCCAACTTCATCTGCGCTGACAAAACAAGAACAAGAGTGAGTTGCAATGGTCAATATGGCATAGAAAAAATGAATCCGCAATTACCAGGGGTGTCCCTTTGAGGAATCATAATCTTTTTACGCATTTGCACATAAGTACACTGGTATGTTTACAGATTGGCAAAATGGCACATTGATACATTTGCACATTGGCGCGTTTTCACGTTTCCAAACAAAAAAGATCAATAATCCTTCACTCATCCAAAACCATATCGGCACCATGCTTTTCAGGAAATATCATTTGCCTGTTCGGTTGCCTTTTGTCTGAGAAAATGGCACGAGCCTAAACCCGGTACCGACAAACCAGCAAGCCGTTCTGCTGCCCGCGCAGGTTGTCGCCGGGGATTTCCAATATTATGGGCCAGCCGGTCAGTTCAATACCGTCCAAGGGCTGTCCGGTTGCCTCCCCGGGAAGGAATAGCTCAAAAGCTTGCACCCTGGCCCTCCCCCGCGCAAAGAATGGAAAACGCTCCCGCGACAGTTCGATGCGCAGCGGACCGCTTTCAGCCTCCTGAAATTGCTGCCAGGCCTCCACAAATTCGTGCCGAAGGCTGAAAAGACGGAAGAGTCCTTCCTCTCCACCGGCTTCCACCATGGAGTTGAGCCCGGCCTGCAAATTGTCCACAGCGGCATTTTTCAGTATGTCGAATCCATCCTGTGCGGTATAGCGCAGGTGCATCACCACATCGGAGATGGTGTCAAAATCAAACTGTGCCAAATCTACATCACCCCACTTACCTGATAACTCCAACCGCCACTCAGAAACAGCTCCGGACCCTTCAAAAGGCAGGTAGCGTTCGTCACGGAAATTTAGTTCGAACAGGCCACTGTCGTTTTGGGCATTGCTGGTAGCAATGGTTTGGGTGGCTGCGTAGCTTATCCTGAAGCGGTGGTCGTCCTCTCTTTCGGCATAACCGCTGCCAACACCGGCATCGAAACGAATTCTGTTGGTCAGTTGCGTCAACCTGGCATTGATGCCGGTGTGCGGGCCTGTCTCGCAAGGGATACTGATACTTACGGATTTGATCCGCCGCAGGTAGTGACCGGGATGATCGAGGTCGAACAGGGCTTCAGGCAAGGCAAACGTACATGTACCCGTTTCCTTGAGTTGTATCAGGGCAATGGGATCGAGTTGCAGAAGGGAGATTTGCTTGGTGAGTTCGTACTCCCGGTGGTTGCGTTCCAGATAAGCAGCCTCCATGCGCCGCAAGTCTTGAAGCAGACGCTCTCCCGCCAGCAAGCCCTTCTTCTGGCTGTCCCAGTGACCGAATTGGATGAAACTGAATTCCCCATCGCCCAAGCCTAATTCAAAACGGGCGGTTCGCTCAGCTTTCTGTGCCAGGTCATAGGCCATTTTGTAGGCCTGGTAGTGCAAAGCAGAAAGCTGGGCTGCCATCCAGCTGTAAAGCCGGGAATTGGTGAACTTGCTTCGCATGAAGCGATCGGCTTCCTCAGCCTGGCGGATTTGCTTCAAATGGTTGGCTTTGTCATTGATGAAGATGTCACGCCGGATTTCTGCGGCAAGGATTTGACGATCGATCTTTGCGAGTTCCCTTGCCGCTAAGCGGGCCTGGAAATCCCAATCGTCTCGGCGACGGTCGTAACGACCGTATAGGGCTGATTGGTTGGCTTCAAATGAATAGGAAGAAGATTTTGTGCTAAAAGCAGAACCTAAAGATTTAAAGAAGGCACTCAACTGTTTTCCGCCCCAGCTTGCACCTGCCGTAGTGGGAGCGCCTGACTTGTTCTCCGGAATAATGCCTGCCATTGAAGCTGCCAAATCCCAAAACTTTGCAATCGTTGAATAAAACTTACCGTCCTTTAATGAATAAACTTCGGATCGTTCATAAGCATTCATATACTCCCGGCTGGAGAAATATTCCTGCTTCTCTTCCACAAGCCGGCGTGCGGCTTGCAGTCCACTCAGCGTTTCTTCTGCCACCCTGATTTGCCAGTCTTTGATGTCGGTCAGTTGCTGCATCAAAGCTGTTTCATGGCGGCTGCGCATCAAAGCAAGTGTATCGGCGTCTTTCTTTTCGAGGGCAGACAGCAGTGCGCTTCCCAAACTTCTCACTTCACTACAGAATCCAACTGCTTTTTGCGCCAGAAGAGCATAACGGTATGCGGGCAGACTCGCTGCCGACAGGCCGCTGAGCACCTCTCCCAAATCCAGTCCTGCAGCCCGTGCACGCACCAGCAGCGCCGGGTCGATAGGCGGGGCGAAGAGTGCAAGCTGCCGGGTCTGACCTTCCAGATTGAGACAGTTTCTTATCTTGAAAAGACGGTCTTCCACGGTATCCCAATAGCTTAGAAGCTTATCATTGAAGGGGATGCAGAAATACAACGAAAGGTGTGGTGATCGTGCCCGCGCAGTACCCGGCCTGGATGTTGGTGGCAGTCCGGTCTCCATCTCAATCAGCACGTTGGAAAATGCATCCCAGCGATCGGCGGCCTGCGCGTAAGTCAAGGGACTTCGTTCGGGCTGAGGCACCTGCGCGGGCCGGGGTCCTAAGATCTGTGCCGCCAGCACATACAATTGCCGGGCTTCGTTAATGGACTCCATGGTATCCTGGCGGAAAAGCTGATCGCCCCAGGCAATGAGGTTATCAAGGTACTTTTGTACCACAGTCTTCATGTAAGCGATCAACCTCATGCGGGCGAGGAGATGGGGGTTGAAGGGATCCTCACGCCATGCCCGCACTTGCTCCTGCAGCTCAGCATTGCCACTACTCAGGCGGCGCAACATTTCTTCCAGTGTCTCCGGGGGGCTACCTTCTCCCCACTGTTGGGCCAGCTCGAAAAGTGGCTTGATCTGCCAATACTTGGCCGGAGCATCGTACGCAGAGAAATCGGTGGGATCGAATATGTAATGAAACCACCGCTGCGCATCCTCGAAACGCTGGTTCTTGCTCAGGCGGTCGGCCACCAGCAAGGGGATATGGAAGAAGAGCTCCCAGTTGTAGAGAGAATAGGCTCCATCCTGGGTAAACTCAAATTGTTCGTAAGGATATTCATTGTAGGGATCATTGAAATTCTGCCAAACCAGACCGGTAGGCCGATACTGCTCAAATCGGGTTGCAAAGCGGCTATCGCTCCTCGGAGCACCTGTATCTTCATAATACCTTTGTCCCTCCCGATGAAGCTGGCGGTGTAGACTGGTATCCAGCTGATTAGCCTTGAGCAAACCTGCTAGTCCCTCATTGTTGAACCGCTCGAGCATCGTGCAAAGGAAGGGATGGTAAAAGGTTTCAAATTGGTAACGGTGTTCAATGCGCAAATCATACCGCAGGTCTCCGGGTAACACGGTACCATGAGACCGTCCGAAGGGATTGTTGATATCCCATTCAAAACCGCCTGTAGTTGGACGTTCTCCGACGACCAGCTCGGTGACGGGGTTTATCAGATAGTACCTGCCCTCATCATGGTGCGACAAGAAAAATGGCCTGCTCAGGTGTTGCAAAACGACATCTTGCGCAGAAGCCTGCAGATATATCCGCGATGAAGGCAGCTGAGCAAAGGTCTCCAGGATGACGCTTTCACTGTTCCACCCCAACCTGGGTAAACCAGGAGAGCGGCTAAGCCTGACAATTTCTCCTGATGGCAATAAGCGTTCATCCCAGGCTTCTGAAACGTCTGTAATGTTTACTGGCTCGGCCCCCCTGTATCCG
Source organism: Bacteroidia bacterium (assembly GCA_007695305.1). Classification (GTDB taxonomy): domain Bacteria; phylum Bacteroidota; class Bacteroidia; order Bacteroidales; family UBA7960; genus PUPG01. The sequence continues at coordinate 214 of REEA01000025.1, read as the reverse complement.
ATGCTCAACTGGAAAGCCTGACCCCGGGCAGAACGGTCTCGGACATATCCTTGTTGGTTAACCTCCATGCTCAATTGACCCATATAAGCGGGCAAGTGATAGATATAGGGTGATGCAGGTTTGAATACCAATTCCTGGTTACAGGTATCTAAACTGAAGGAAGCCAAAGATATAAAGCGTTTGATCGTCTCTGATGCAGTATTCCTGGCACCAA
>REEA01000097.1 GCA_007695305.1 Bacteroidia bacterium | reverse complement strand
TCTCAAACAGCTGGAAAAAGCCAAACAGGAAGAACTGGAATACCGGAACAGACAGTGATCCGCCGGTTGAAATTATTTGAGCAATTGCAGAAAAAGACAGCCCTGCTGATTTAGCGATTTTTGACGACCTTGAATGTCTGCAGAGTCTTGCTGTCATCATAAATATGCAGGAAGTAAGTGCCTGCTTTGACATCTATAAGATCAAGGCTGGTATGGTGTGGTTCAAGCTGCCCTGAAAGCACCCTGCGGCCTTGCAGGTCATAAAGGCCAAAGTGCAGCCCTTCCCGGGCGCCCGATCTTTGTTCAACCGCGATGTAGTCGGTGGCAGGATTCGGGAAAGCAACGATTACCGCTTCTGTATCCGGAATTTCATCTATGGAGGTTACAATAATGTGTGGCTGATGAAAGCCCTGCGTGAGTATCATGTTTGCACCCGTCAGAGTCTCTGTTGCCAGTTCGCCAACAGTCCATTGTATATGTATGCCTCCGGCTTCACCTTCACCGCCCGAACTGGCTATAACCACCGGCGCAACCGACTGTGCATATATACCGGCGGCCGTTAAAAAAGAAAACAAAATAAAAACAGTAATTTTCCGGTTCATCCTCATCCTATTGTTTAAATGATAACCCAATTTTTATAATGCTTCAAATATAAACAATTAAAGTGAAAAATATATCTTTGCCTGATTCATTTGGGAGTTGTTCCCCTGTTATTCACTAAAAAATTTCACAATGAGGTATTTTTATGTTTTCTTTTCATGTGTTTTGTTGGTTTTTTTGACCAATTCATATGTTTTCGCGTCGGCTTCCTACAATGTAACCAGGGGTGAGCGTCCACCCATCAGGTGGGAAGAAGTGCAGCGGTCGGATTATGATCACGGGATTTTGCTGATTAAATTCAGTGAAGAGCTTGGCCGTCATTTGGAAGAGAATGCTGTAGATTTTGATGAAGACGGAATTGTTCGTTTTCACCTGGAAAATGTTGACTTGCTGAATGCTGATTATGGTGTCAGGGGAGTTCAGCAATATTTTCTTTCACCGGCCTTAAATAATGAATTCACGGAAAGGCATCGCGCCTGGGGTTTTCACTTGTGGTACCGGCTTGAGGTAGATGAGCGTACGGATATTGTACAGATGCTCCTGGATTATAAGCGTCTTCCCGAAATTGAAATTGCGGAGCCGTCGTTCAGAAAGGAATTGATTGGCAGTCATGACATCAACGATTTCCATGTTTTGGAGCCGGTTCGAAGCGATAATGGCTGGATTCCCAACGACCCACAGTTTGGAAGCCAATGGCATTACCACAATACCGGTCAGCAAAACGGTACACCCGGAGCGGATATCAGTCTCCCTGCGGCATGGGATATTGAGAAGGGTGATTCCACCATTGTTATTTTGGTCATTGATGGTGGTATAGACTACAATCACCAGGATCTGGCCGGCAATATGTGGTATCAGATCGGGTACAATTTTGTACACAACTCCACGGTTATTGAACCGCACAACCATGGCACGCACGTGGCAGGAACGGTGGCTGCCGTAAACAATAATAACATTGGGGTTTCAGGCGTGGCAGGTGGCTCCGGCGCTGATGATGGAGTCAGGCTGATGTCAGCGCAGGTATTTGCTGCCTCCGGCAATGGTGGCTTCCATCTTGCACCGCTGTATGGTGCCGACAACGGTGCCTCCATCTCTCAAAACAGCTGGGGTTATACGTCTCCCAATTACTATGAGCAAAATGTGTTGGATGCCATTGATTATTTCAATGAAAATGGCGGCGGTGATGCAATGGAAGGTGGCATCACCATTTTTTCTGCCGGAAACAGTAATACTTCTGATCCAAGGTATCCCGGATATTATTCCGGTGCCTATTCCGTTGCTGCCACCAACAACCAGGACCAGAAAGCATGGTATTCCACTTTTGGAAACTGGGTGGATATTTCTGCGCCCGGTGGTGAAACAAACACCGTGACCCAGCGTGGTGTCCTGAGTACACTCAACAACAACAGCTATGGTTATTACCAGGGTACATCTATGGCATCTCCCCATGTTTCGGGGGTTGCTGCCTTAATTTTATCCAGGGTGTTCGGAGAACTTGCGGCAGAAGATGTGGCAGATATTCTGACCATGACCGTTGACAATCACTATCACGTGAACCCAGGCTTTATCGGTCAATTGGGCAGCGGCAGGCTGAATGCACTGGAAGCACTGAACCTCGCCGAACTGTTCCTGATTCTGCCTTCCAACCCTTCCAATTTTACGGCAACAGGTGTAACCGATACAGAGATAAGCCTCAGCTGGGAAAAGAATGACGACAGCGATGATGTGATGATTGCCTGGAGTGTGGACGGTAGCTTTGGTGCACCGGAAGAAGGTGTGGTCTATGAAGCCGGTGACGAATTACCCGGCGGCGGCCACATCTTGTATGTGGGAGAAGAAACCACTTTCCTCCATGACGGACTGAATGCATCCACATTGTATTTCTACCGCAGTTGGTCTATTGATGATGATGGCATGTATTCTTACGGTCGGAATACCGATGGCCGCACCCTTTGCGGCATTGAAGAATTGCCCGTTAGTGAAGCCTTTGGCGGTGGTGATGTGCCCTATTGCTGGGACTTTGACCCATCGCAGGGAAACTGGAGGGCATCAGGCTCTTACGGAAACCCCGCACCTGCCATGATATTCAACTGGTCTCCTTCCATCACCAATTATTCGCACCGCCTGGTAAGTCCTCCCTACAACGGTGATATTCCCGGAAGTGCCATCGCCCTTGAGTTCGATATGATGCTTGACAATTATTCCTCAAATACAGTAGAGCATTTGAGCATCGAGGTTTTTGACGGAACAGAGTGGCATGAAGTACTTGCGTTTAACAATAACAGCGGAGATATAGCCTGGGATACCTACATGGTGGATATTACACCATATGCCATTGATAATGTCTTTATGATCGGCTTCCGCGCTCATGGTTCCAACTCCTTTAATTTGAACCGCTGGGTCATTGATAACTTCCACGTGTATTCATATTCCTGTGCACCTCCCTATGAGCTCGCGGCTGATAACATTACGGTCAACAGTGCCGAAATTAGCTGGGTAAGCGTTGGAGATGAAACCCAGTGGGATCTGCTTTGGGGCCCGCAGGGCTTCGATCCCGTTAGCGCAGGCACCCTGGTCGAGGGAATTGACGAAACTTCTTATCTGTTGGAAGATCTTGATGTGTTCACAAATTATGATGTTTATGTGCGTGCTGACTGTGGTGATGATGACCTTAGCATCTGGGCCGGCCCCATTCATTTCAAAACATTGGCCACATGTCCGGCGCCCATTGATCTCAATGTCAGTGAAATAACTGCTTCGTCGGCATTGGTGTCATGGACACCCGTTGGTGATGAGGGTCTGTGGGACATTGTTTATGGTGTATCGGGTTTCCCGCCGGAAACGGGTGGTGAGCTGATCCAGGGAATTGCAGCCCATTCATATATGCTTGAGGGTCTGGCTCCTGTCACACAGTATGATGTGTATGTGAGGGCTTATTGTGGTGAAAATGATGAAAGCATCTGGACAGGACCTGCCACATTTACAACACCCTGTGATATTTTTACCCTCCCATACAGTGAAGACTTTCACGGGGCTTCTCCTGACTGCTGGGAGTTCCCTGACGGGCATGGTAACTGGAGCTTTGGAAGCAATTATGCCCCTCCTTCTTCTGTGAGCGGTCCGCCACATGCCGTGTTTTCCTGGAGCCCATCCGTTACAAACTATTCCTTTAGCCTGGTTAGTCCGCAAATTGATGCCACTAACCAAACAGAAACAATCCTGATGGATTATATTTTGTTCCTGAACAATTTCAACGATGCCAACATTAACCAGATGGCTGTAGAATATAAGAGCCTGGCGGGTGATGAATGGATTTTGCTTGAAAACTTCTCCAGCAGTGGATTGGGAAGCGGCAACCAGGAAAATGTGAGAGAGGGTGAAGTATTGTCGGGTATGGCCGGACATATTTTCCAGGTGCGTTTCAGGGCATACGGTGAAAACAGCTTCAGTATCAACGGATGGTCCGTTGACGACATCCATATTTATACCGGCACTGAACCGGAGCCTTGTTATCCGCCAACAGCGCTTACTGCTGAAGAGATCACCAACGTATCGGCTTTGCTCAACTGGCAGGCCGGTGGTTCTGAGGCTGAATGGGATATCAAATATGGTACACCGGGTTTTAACCCGGAAACCGACGGAACACTCGTCAGTGGTATTAGCCAAAAGCCATATACCCTCACCGGTCTTGAACACAATACAGATTATAGCTTCCATGTGCGGGCCATCTGCGGTGACACACACAGTGACTGGTCTGCACCGGCCCAGTTCACCACCGAATTGAACACCTATATTGTCAATGCAACAGCAGGAGAGCATGGAAGCATTGACCCTGAAGGAGAAATTGAAGTGGTGCACGGTGAAGATATTCTTTTCTATTTCTATCCACATAACCACCACCACATTGCAGATGTTTCGCTGGATGGTGCGACTGTTATGGATCAGATTGAAATGATCGACGGCCCCATGGGGGAAGGTCATTTTCATATGATGGAGGTGATTAACCACCATGATCTGCATGTGGATTTTGCGGTGAATATTTATCATATTGATGTGACTGTTGATCCGATAGAAGGCGGAACTGTGAACGGTTATGGTGATTATGCCTACGGTACGGAAATCAGCCTGGTGGCTGAGGCTGCCACCGAATTTCTCTTCCTTCACTGGAAAGAAGACGGAGAAGTGGTTCATGATGAAGCACAATACACCTTCTTTGTGGATGGTGACCGGGCTTTGAGTGCACACTTCCAGTCAACAGTGGCCACTGAAGATTTACCGGATGGGATCAGCGATATCACCGTATATCCGAATCCTGCCGAAAACCACCTGTGGGTTTCGTTTTATAATAACCATGGTTCGGATGTCCGGATTACGCTGCTGAACCTGCAGGGACAGCAAGTTATTAAGAAGCTTGTCTCAGATGCTGGTGCACAAAGTGTGAAGTTCGGACTCGAAGGTCTGAATGGCGGAGTTTACATCATTCAGGTTGAAGCAGGCGGCTCCATGCATCATCATAAAGTCGTCGTACAATAATACGAGGCCTTTGTTCCGGTAGCCGGGAATATCCTGTTTCGCCGCAGTGAAGGCCCTCCATTCCTTTTCCCAACGGCTATAACCGAGGGCAGAAAGGAACAGCCGGCAACAAAGAGGCCGTCCCAAAAATTGCTTTGGGGCGGCCTTTTATTCTTTAGCAGATTTTTTTGAAAAACATTATTTTTGTAAAAAAATAAACCATGTCAGGACACAGTAAATGGTCAACCATCAAGCGCAAGAAAGGAGCCCTTGATGCCAAACGCTCCAAAATTTTTTCCCGGGTAATTAAAGAGATCAGTGTGGCAGTGAAAGAAGGTGGCAATGATCCGGACGGCAACCCCCGTTTGCGTCTGGCCATCGCCAATGCCAAAGGGTCTAACATGCCCAAAGACACTATCCAGCGGGCAATATCAAAAGCTGGAGATAAGAATGCCGCCGACTTTCAGGAAGTTACCTATGAAGCCTATGGCAATTATGGTGTTGCCATGTATATAGAATGTTTAACCGACAACACGCAGCGGACGGTTGCTAATATACGTTCCTATCTCAACAAACATGAAGGAAAACTGGAAACAAAAGGTTCATTGAGTTTTCTCTTCGACAGGAAAGGGGTGTTCACCATTCCGGCAAAAACCGTTGAAGAAAAGGGATACAATGAAGATGACTTTCTGATGGAAGTGATTGATGCGGGCGCTGAAGAAGCAGAGAACGAAGAAGGCTTCTACACGATTTATACTGCCATGGAAGATTTTGGGAATATGGTCAAAAAACTCGAAGAAATAGGCATTGAAGCAGAAAACGCCGAGTTGCAGCGTATTCCCGGGACCACCGTAAAACTTGACAAAGATCAGGCGCAAAAGGTATTGAAACTTGTGGATGTGATTGAAGAGGATGAAGACGTACAGAATGTCTTTCATAATCTTGAGATGACTGATGAGATCATGGACGAAATGTAAGATGTGTTGTGCGGTTTCTCGCCTTTATGTGTGAATCAGGCAGGTTCAGAATGAAGGAATGGCATCTATGAGTTTTTTGGTATAGGCATTGGCAGGATTTGCATAAAGCTGGTCAGCGTCGTTCAGTTCTACCAGTTCGCCTTCATGCATAACCATTACCCTGTCCGACATATATTTTACCACCGAGAGGTCATGGCTGATGAAGAGGTAGGTCAGGTCAAAACTTTCTTTCAGATCATTCAATAAATTAAGTACCTGGGCCTGAACGGATACATCAAGTGCGGATACCGATTCGTCGCACACGATAAATTCGGGATTCATGGCCAGGGCTCTCGCTATGCAGACTCTCTGTCTTTGTCCTCCCGAAAATTCATGCGGATATCTGTAATAATGCTTTTCTTCCAGCCCTACTTTTTCAAGGATATCCAGGATGTGTTTTTTTCGTACCTTGTTGTTTGTAAGGATGCCGTGCACCCGCATCGGTTCCATGATGGCTTCGCCGGCGCTTATACCGGGTGTAAGCGAGGCATACGGATCCTGAAAAATGATCTGAAACTTTGGCCTGAGCGCACGTAGTTTTTTAGACGATATCCCTGCAATATCAACACCTTTGTAAACAACTTTTCCCGCGACCGGTTTCAGCAGGCGCATGATGCTGCGTCCGAGGGTTGTTTTTCCACAGCCCGACTCACCCACCAGGCCCAGTGTCTCACCTTTAAACAGGGTGAAACTGATGTCGTTTACCGCTTTATGATAAGTCAGGGGCTTGCCTGTAATCGTTCTTTTTTCAACAAAAAAAGCCTTCAGGTTCTTTACTTCGAGCAAGGGCTCTTCCGTATTGGCTTTTTTGTGCCAGCCGGGTGTTATTGTCTGCCTTTCAGATGCAGCAGTGTTATTGACAGGATTCTCCTTTCCAAGGAAATCTTCAACTACTGCCAGTTTTGCCGGTCGATCATTGAGGGAGGGGCGGCAGGCTACCAGGGCTTTGGTGTAGGGTTCAACAGGCTGTTTAAAAATCCTTGCTGACGTCCCCTGTTCTACAATTTTTCCCTGCCGCATAACGGCCGTAAAATCCGCAATGGTATTGATCACGCCCAGGTCGTGTGATATAAACAACACCGCCATCTGATGACTTTTTATCAAGCTGTTAAAAAGATCCAGGATGCTTTTTTGCACAGTGACGTCCAGTGCCGTTGTGGGCTCATCGGCTATCAGCAGGAGTGGATTGCACGCCATGGCCATGGCAATCATCACACGCTGCTTCTGACCACCCGACAGTTCATGTGGCCAGGCATGGAATACCTTCTCCGGGTCAGGCAGACGCACCTCCCTGAATAGCTCAATAACCTTTTTCCGGGCCGACTTCCGGGTAGCATGTTTGTGCCAGATCATGCTTTCTGTAACCTGCGGACCGCAGCGCTTTACCGGGTTCAGAGACGTCATGGGCTCCTGGAAAACCATACCCATATAACGGCCGCGAATGGTCTGCATCTCATCATCCCTTAGCTTAAGCAAGTCTGTCATACCTCTCTGCGGGTGCCGGAACCATATCTCACCGGATCTGATCCGTGCTTTGCTGGTCCCAAGCAAGCGCATGACAGTGAGCGCCGTAACAGATTTTCCTGAGCCCGATTCACCAACAACCCCCAGTGTTTTTCCGGGATACAAATCAAAACCCACATCATCCACAGCATGCACAATGCCATCATCACCGGGAAACTCCACGGAAAGATTTCTAACTGATAATAAAACTTGCTGGTTGTCCATATGGCGACAATTGTATGGCAAAAGTAATTGAAAAATTTCCAAACCAAAACTATAAACCCGTGAAAACAATTACATTTGCGTATCAAAAAAATTATCTTGTTAAAAACCAAAAAAACGGATTCATGAAAAAAAATGCTTTTGTCATCATTACAATGATTATGCTGATTTTTACTTCCTGCGGACCGCGTCAGCAGCCTGCCGAGGAGCCTGCAGTTACGCCGGCAACGGAGATTTTATCAACAACACAGCAGGCTTTTTTCGACAACCTTAGCCAGTTGTGCGGGCAATCCTTTGCCGGAAAGGAAATTTACAGAAGTCATCATGCCCCGGGCTGGGCAGAACATGAAATGGTGATGCATGTTGATGTGTGTGAGAGCGACCGGATACTGATTCCTTTCCGCGTAGGTGAAGACACGTCACGTACCTGGATGTTCCTGGCGGAAGATGGGCTTCTTCGTTTGCGTCACGATCACCGCTATCCCGACGGCACACCTGAAGAAGAATCCCTGTATGGCGGATTTGCGGATGATACGGGAACCGCCTTTGAACAGCACTTCCCCGCCGACGCCTACACAGCTGAAATCATTGACGGGGGAGGAGGCAATGTATGGACCATCCGGATCGCGGAAGATTTCACAACTTTTACCTACAGGCTGGAACGTGACGGTGAAAAAAGAATGCGCGTGGATTTTGATCTGACAAATCCGCTTTAGACCTGTCAAACAAAAAGTATCATGTTTCCCTGCCAATCCGGACCGGGTTGTTTTCTTATTGTGGCATTGATATTGCAGTCAATGTTTTTCTGTATCTTTGCACCCGATTATGACAGCAAAATCAATGGATATACTCAAGCAGGATAATATGCAGGCCTCTTTTGCGGAAGATTACCAGAAAACAACCTTCCCGGCAGAAGGCACACAGCTGTTTTACAAAACCTATCTGAATACACCCGACGCACCATGGGTAACCTTGATACATGGTGTAGGAGGCAGCTCCATCATATGGTACAAACAGATAAGGGAATTTTCCAGGCATTTTAACGTGCTGGTTGTTGATCTTCGCGGGCATGGCCGGTCACGCGACTTGTTTGCCGCATATATGGGCCGCGACTACACCTTTGAGGATATCAGCATGGATGTTCTGAAAGTGTTGGATCACCTGAAAATAGAGAAAAGTCACTTTATTGGGGTGTCACTGGGTACGATTCTCATACGTGTTATTTCGGAAATTGACCCCAACAGGGTACAATCCATGACCCTTGCCGGCGCCATCACCAGGCTCAATATACGTTCAAGATTTCTCGTTTGGGTTGCCAAAGTGTTTAAGCCTGTTATCCCGTTTATGTGGCTCTATAGGTTGTTTGCCCGTATCCTGATGCCAAGCAAACGCCACAAGGAAAGTCGTTACCTCTTCATCAAAGAAGCACAGAAAATCTACCGACGCGAGATTAACAGATGGTTTAAACTGTTGAAAAACGTGAATCCATTGCTTCAATACCATGTGGAACAGAATCCACAAATACCTACACTATATCTGATGGGGGACGAAGACCATCTGTTTTTAAGGCCGGTGCAGCAACTTGTGCAAAACAATAAAATGGCCAGCCTGATCAAGATTCATAACTCCGGTCATGTTTGCAATGTTGATCAGCCTGCTCAATTTAACCGGCATGCCATCAACTTCATCAAGCAAGAGCATAAATAAATCATCCTTGAACCATGGATCACAAACGCGAAAAGAAATTCCTTAAGTTGCCCCATCTGGACGGCGGCCGTGAGCTGCTGAAAAAGTTTATCCGGGAAAACTTACAATACCCGGCCGAGGCATTGGAAAAAGGGATTCAGGGGGATGTGATCATCAAGTATAAAGTAACCGGCAAGGGTGAAGTTATAGACCCGGAGGTGGTTAAGGGCATTGGGCATGGTTGTGATGAAGAAGCAGTGCGGCTTGTGAAAATGCTTCAGTACCAATCCGTGAAAAACCGGGGTGTGCGGGTAACCACCGACAATAAAATCAAAATCCCGTTCAGGATCAAAAAAGAACACAGGCAAAAAGTCAACATCTCCTATGCTGCCAAAAGCAAAGAAAAAACAGATGCGGCAGATGATAAAGGCAAACAGGAAAAAAAGCCTGAAGTGTATAACTATACCATTCGTTTCTGACCATAAACAGATAATCACAAATATTGGAAATGGCAAAGGCACCTGTGATCAGAATCACAAAAGAGTTTCGCTTCGAAGCGGCCCACATGTTATGGAATTATGACGGTCCGTGCAGGAATATTCACGGACATAGTTACCGCTTATTTGTAACGGTAAAAGGAAGTCCGCTAAATGAATCCGGTAACCCCAAACACGGTATGTTGATTGACTTCTCCGTGCTAAAGCAAATTGTCCATGATCTGATCATCGAGCCCTGCGACCATGCTTTAATGGTTAATGCCGACAGTCCTCACGCTGAAATGGCTTCCGACAACGAGCTTTTCGGCAAGGTTAAACCCGTTCCATATCAACCTACCTGTGAAAATATGATCCATGATTTTGCACACATGATCCGGGCAGCGTTACCACCCAACGTTCATTTGCATTCGTTGCGGCTTCACGAAACAGCCACAGCTTATGCGGAATGGTTTGCAGCAGACAACGAAGAATAAGCTTCCGTAAAACCTGCAAACAATTATTGTTACATAGGTCTGTCAATTTCCCAAAGTCGTCACTGCAAATCTTCCCCCTGATGCTATGTGCCGGCTTTTCATTGGGTAGCACAACCACCTTCTGAAGCTCAATCGGCTTTCGCCGGATAACAATTTGACTGATGACGCCTGTGTTTTCATTTTGCAGAGAAAAATGTATTAATTTTGTATAAATCAAAGAATAAAATACAGCTTTGGAAGATTCATCTGATCCTTATTCGAGTTTTGTGGCCATCCTGGCTGCCTTATCCCAACAGATTTCACCGGAAGCATTCCTGGGCCTTGGGGTTATGTTTCTGCTGCTTTTTTTCTCGGCCATGGTTTCAGGCTCTGAGATTGCCTTTTTTTCGCTGAGCCATAATCATATTGAATATCTTAGAAAAGGGGAAAAGAAAATCCACAGGAAAACACTTGCTTTGCTGGAGCGTCCCAATACATTGCTGGCCACCATCTTGATTGCCAACAATGTGATCAATATTGCCATCATTATCTTGTCAACCATGGTGTTCCGGGCGTTTTTCACCCTGGAAATCCCGGGGGTGCTTGCATTTATTCTGCAAGTTGCCCTGGTTACCTTCCTGATTTTACTGTTTGCCGAAGTGTTGCCGAAGATATATGCATCCCGCTATCCTCAGCGTTTTTCTGAGAAAATGACCGCTCCGCTGTTGGTGTTGCGGAAGATTTTTCAACCGCTGAGCAACCTGCTTGTAAGATCCACAAAGCTGATTGACAAGCGTATGGAGAAAAAGAGACCAAAAATCAGTATGAATGAATTGTCGCATGCACTGGAAATCACCAGTGATGAACGAACCACCGAGGAAGATAAGCAATTGCTGAGGGGCATCGTTCGGTTTGGCAATATATACGTACGAGAGATCATGAAGTCACGCGTGGATACGGTAGCAGTGGAATATAACACCTCCTTCCCTAAACTCATAGATGTTATCAGAGAGGCCGGATACAGCCGTATCCCGGTTTACCGGAACAATTTCGACAATGTGGAGGGTATTCTTTACATCAAAGACCTGCTCCCATACCTGGACAAGGGGAATGACTTTCAGTGGCAGAAACTGATCCGGAATGTCTTTTTCGTGCCTGAAAGTAAGAGAATCAATGATTTGCTGAAAGAATTCCAGGAAAAAAAGATTCATCTGGCCATCGTGGTTGACGAATATGGCGGAACATCGGGACTGATTACGATGGAGGACATTTTGGAGGAGATTGTGGGGGAAATCAATGATGAATTTGATATGGAACAAGCCATCTATTCAAAGCTGGATAACAACACCTTTGTTTTTGAAGGCAAAACCCTGCTCAAGGATTTTTGCAAGATCACGGGTGTGGAGGATGATATTTTTAATGAGGCAAGGGGTGAAGCAGACACCCTGGCTGGCTTGATATTGGAAATCGAACAGGAAATTCCTTTTATGGGAGCCAAAATAAAAGTAGGGAAATTTGAGTTTGAAATAGACAGCGTTGATAAGCGACGCATTAAACGGATAAAGGTGTCAGTAATTGAATAAAATTATGGGCAGGCTCTTTGTGCTGGTTTTCTTTTTTTCTCTCCTGTTGGTTTGTTGTAAAAGTCCTGATACTCCCTTACCCAGGGCATATTTTCGAATTGCAATGCCTGAAAGGGATTACAGGCATTTTGACGAGGACTATCCTTTTTCATTTGCTTATCCCGGTTATGCCGGGGTGGTGCCCGATACGCGCGAAACGGCTGAGCCTTATTGGTCTGACATTGTTTACCCTGATTTTCGTGGACGTATACATTTGAGCTACAAGCCTGTAGGTAGCCAGCGGGAGTTGGCCGGGTTGTTTGAGGATGCGCGCACTTTTGTGCACAGGCATATCCCTAAAGCTACCGCTATACGCGAAGAGGTGATCATGTATCCGGACAGAAGGGTTTACGGGATGCTCTATCATATCAGGGGCAGGGAAGCGGCTTCACCGATACAGTTTTATCTCACCGATAGCGTTGATCATTTTTTACGCGGAGCATTGTATTTTCATGTACGGCCAAACAACGACTCTTTGGCGCCGGTGATTGAATTTATAGAAGAGGATATCCGTCACTTTTTTGACACCTTTGAATGGCAGTGATGAGCCGGGATGTATACCATGTCCGGTTTAATCGATGGTTTTAATCCTTTGCCATATTATAGCAGGTACCATTCTTATCAATGAACCCCGGGTCTTTTTTCTTTTCTCATGCGCCGGGTTTTTCTTCAGCCAGCATGTTTTGGGCTGTGCTGATCTCTACAAATGAGGGTCCGGCTTTTTTCCCGAAATTGCCGGCAAGCACAACAATCAGGTCTTTTGGTTGAATCTCTTTGCGGGCGATCAATCTGGTGAGGGTTGCCTGGATAAATTCTTTTTTTGAAAGCTCCACATCCATATAATCTGCCATAACACCGTAGTTCAGAGCAAGTTCACGCATTACTCCCGGATCATAGCATTGGGCATAAATGGACGTCCTTCCGCGGAATGCCGATAAATAACGGGCTGTTTTCCCTGTGTCGGTGTCGGTGATAATTGCTTTCGTATTCAGTTTTTGAATGGAACGCACAGCGGTTTTGGACAAAAAGACAGATATCTGGTTGTCGTGGGGCATTACTTTGCTGTCGATGGAAAAGGTTTTGCTGTTTTCCGCCTCCCTCAGTGTTCTCGTCATCATCTTAACCGATTCAACGGGATAAGCTCCGAATGCTGTTTCACCGCTTAGCATCACTGCGTCGGTTCCTGAAAAAACTGCTGTGGCAATGTCGCTGACCTCCGCCCGGGTAGGTCTTGGACTTTTAATCATGCTATGTAACATTTGCGTGGCGATGATGACAGCCTTTTTCCTTCGCATGCATTTTTTTACCATGCTTGCCTGTAAACCTGGAATTTTTTCGGCAGGAACTTCAATGGCAAGATCACCGCGGGCAATCATAATGCCATACACATGATCCAGTATTTCATCAATATTATCAACGCCCTGCTGGTTCTCTATTTTTGCGATAATTTTGATGGAACTGTTTTGCTTGTCAAGAATCGCCTGGATATCCAGCACGTCTTTTTTTGTGCGGACAAAGGAATGGGCGATGAAATCCAGCTTGTGTTCAATGGCAAAGTCAACATAGGAGCGATCTTTCTCTGTCAAAGAAGGGAGGTCAATGGCTGTGCCGGGTAAATTGACGCTTTTCCTGGATTTGATCACGCCTTCGTTCTCCACACGGCATATCAGGTAATCGGCATGTTTTTGAACCACCGTCAGGGCAATGTCACCATCATCGATCATGATTTGCCTCCCCTCTTCCATGAGGTCTACAAAGCCCGGATAGTTTACATACAGGCACTTGTCGCAGCTGGCTTTACCGGCATCACCGGCAACCCTTAACATTTCTCCTTTTTGCACAGTCAGGTCAGCTTCCACTTCATTGGTTCGAATCTCGGGACCTTTTGTGTCAACCATAACCGGGATCTTGTTAGAAACCTTCCTGACGTTTTCAATGATCTTCATGGTTTGTTCCGGTTTCTGATGGGCGGTATTTACCCTGACCACATCCATGCCTGCTTCGTAGAGCTCCGTGATGAACTCAACATCACATTTTTGGTCAGAAACGGTAGCAACAATTTTAGTTAGTTTATCCATAATCGTATACGTTCTAAAAGTTAAACCTTGTTGTGTCTTTACAGAAGCATCATCAACAGATACCCGGCTTCACGGGTGGTTCTATGATGCCGCCGGTCATTTTTGGTTATTTTTGACCGGACTATACGGCCCATCTGCGCGCATTATTCGTACCTGAGTGATTCGATGGGGTCCAGTGCTGCTGCTTTTGCTGCCGGGTAGTAGCCGGCAATAACGCCCACGAGGAAGCATAAAGCGATGCCGAAAAGCACCCAAAGCCAGGGGATAATAAATGGATTTCCCACGATTACCGATATACCGTTTCCTGCCAGAATCCCCAGGATAATCCCCACGGCTCCTCCGATCTGGCATATGACAATGGCTTCGGAAAGAAACTGTTGTTTTATGACTGCCCTTGTGGCGCCCATGGCTTTTCGGATGCCTATTTCCATGGTACGTTCGGTAACAGATACCAGCATGATGTTCATAAGTCCGATGGCAGCCCCCATCAGGGTGATCAATCCGATGATGGTGGCAGCAACCGTTACCACACGGATGTTTTCGATAAAAGCCTGGGCGATATTGTCGCTTTTAGCAATGTCAAAGCTATTGGGCTCGCCGAAACGTACACCGCGTATGACGCGAAACAGACCTGTGGCCTCCCCGATGGCATCGTCAACCGATTCCATATCAACGGTGCTTACATTGATGGTATAATTCATGTTTGGCCGGGAAAAGTTTTGCCTCAGTGTCATGTAGGGGATCACACAATTCAGGTCTTCTGAAAAGCCAAACCCCGAACCTTGCTCAGCAAGCACACCAATCACCTGGTACCGCATATTTGCGATGCTCACGATTGCTCCCAGCGGATCGGCTTCTCCGGGGAACAGGTTTTGGGCTACGTCGTGCCCCAGTAGCACCACGTCGACTCCATATTGGAGCTCTGTTGGTGAAAAGTTTCTGCCGGCGGCCAGTTCGGAACCTGAGGTGATCAGGAAATTTTCATCGCTTCCAACCACCCTGATGTTTGGATTCGTTTCGCGGTTCATATATCTGGCCGTAGCATTTCCGGTGCCGAATACCGAAATGGAAACGTAAGCGGGAAAATCGAACTGTGTTTTGAAAGCAACAGCTTCGTCATAGGATATACGTGTGAAAACCTGTGAGGGCCCTCCGCCGGGCTGTATGCGCATTTCACGATTACGTATGGAGAAGCTGTTGGCTCCAAGGCGGGCAAAGTTTTCCGTTATGGATAGTTTAATGGAATCAATGGCAGTCAGAATTCCCACAAGCGCCATGATACCAAAAGCAATGATCAGTACGGTTAGAGAGGCCCGCAACATATGATTCCTGATGGAGTCGATGGCCAGCTTTATGTTTTCAGATAATACGCTTGTGATGATACGCATTGTTATGCCCTCTAAATCGATTTTTACAACAACTATAATTTGCTGCCAAAAGCCAGATCGCCCGCATCCCCAAGACCTGGCACAATATATGCTTTAGCTGTCAGTTCATCGTCAATTGCACCAACCCAAAGGGTATAATTATCGGTGGGCATATTCTTCTTGACATGGTCTAAACCCTCTATGCTTGCCAAAATAGATACAATGTGTGTGTGCGATGGTTTGCCTTTCCGGATAAGTTCCTTATAGCTAAGCACCATGGATGCCCCTGTTGCCAGCATTGGGTCGTTGATGATCAAAGTTTTATCCTGAAGAGATGGACTGGAAAGATACTCGATTTTGACATCAAATCGTCCGTCTTTTCTGTGCTTTCTGTAGGCAGAAACAAAGGAGTTTTCGGCTTTGTCAAATGCATTCAGCAAGCCCTGATGAAATGGGATTCCTGCTCTTAATATGGTTGCGATTACCGGTTGGGAGGCCAGTACCTCGCAGTTGGCCACTCCCAGGCTTGTAACAACCTCTTTCTTTTGCCACTCCATAGTTTTACTGATCTCATAGGCGAATATTTCGCCAACCCTTTCCATGTTGCGTCTGAAACGCATGGAGTCTTTCTGAATATCAGCATCGCGCAACTCTGCGATATATTGATTCAATAATGATGATGTACTCCCCAGATTCCGAATCATTGACATAGCCCTTTATTTTAAATGTTTTCTGGTTGCCAAATACAAATTCACGAATGGCTTTAGAAGAACGTTCATTCGATTCAATTTGATGTGTAAAAATACACATTCTTGCGAACCAAACCCACGATAAAATCTTGCGAGGTTTGGATCAGATGAACCTTCAAAGTCGAGTGTAAGCTGTTTTCCTGCATTTTCCCTGATAAAATCGTCCACCAGCAGACTCATGGCGTTGTTTGTCCGGGCTTCCTGTGTGGCTCCGGAAAATAGCCATACAGTTTTGTTGTGGCTGGTAAAAAACACAATGCCTGCACAAAAGTTATTGGTTTCGGAGTAGGCACATTTTAATGATGCCATTCGCCTGTGAATGCCTGCATAGATGATGTGTTTGAGCAACTGGTAATCATTTTCGGAGAAGGGAACACCACCGGCTCCCCTGTTCGTCCGGAAAGCCTTAATGATCTCTTCCGGGCGTCCGTGCTGGGTGATATAGACTCCGCTTTCTCTTGCTTTTTTAATGTTTCTCCGGATATTGCTGCTGTATTTTCCCTGCAGTTGCTCATAAGGCTGAATGAGGTCCAGCTCATAGGTCACCCCCTGTCCCGATATGGTTTCGTGATTGTCGGGAAGAGGGTTATAGGTGTTCAGGCTAAACTCTCCAAATTTGAAATGCCCGGGGATAGCCCGGATAAACGCACTGATGGTTTCGGATTGCAGGCTGTGTGTGCTGAAAACACCCAGTTGCTGAATAAAAAACGGTTGAAAGATATAGGTGATCCCTGCTTTTTTCCTGTAGGGGAGTGGCATTACGGCACGATAATCGTCTTCAACCAGGGCATCCCATTTTTGAGCGCACATGTCAAGGTACCACGAGTAGCCATAAAAACTACCGTTGACTGACTTGCCGATGCATCTGTCCCATTTGTCGAAATCAATATTTTCGTGCGGAATATAGCGGATCATTATTCTGGGTTTTGATGTGTTTTTTTGAGGCGTAGTGGTACATTTTTTCATAAAACTGCACCCATCCTTCCGGATCATTGTCGGAACGCAAAGTGTCGTTGTGCCATAGTGTACTAAAGGTGCCTCCCACTTCTTCTGCTTCCATGATCAACTGTTTTACAACCTGCCATGCTTCAGCAGGCGACAACCCCATATAATTGCGCAGGGTTCCGTCCATCACTGTTAGCGGTACCACAATGAGCGGTGTTTCTTTTTCCAGCTCAAGATCATAAAACTGAAAGGGTGTGGCAATACTTGCCCTGAACCCCGGCCTGCCAGCAAAACCCATGGTGAAGTCGAACCTGACATCGTGCTTCAGCAAAATCTGATAGGTTTTAGGCAGGGTCATTTTCAGATAATGCTGCCTGCTGCAATGGATTTCCTGGTTCAGGATTCCGGCAAGCCTGTTTATTTCGTTTTGCAGCAAATCCTCCTCCACATTGGATCTATAGCTTGGGTGAATGCCTATGTGGGCATAGTCACCGAGGGTTTTTACAAGGGAAACAAACTTTTTCGAAATGGGTGCAAGGTTTTTGTCATATGGGCCATAATCAGCACACAAAAAGAAGTAGTATGCCTTAATGCCGTATTTTTTGCTCAGCTCCAATTGGTAATCATAGGTGTCGAAAGGGTCTTTTTCTTTTTTTATGATCACCATAAAACGTTTTTTCAGTGATTGGATGTCGAGCTGACCCACCGAACGCATAATACCAAACAGGTTGCGAAACAGTGATCTTCCCTGGTATGCGTATGCTACGTCAATGTCATAAGTGGGCATAAAACTGAAAGCAGATGCTTTGAACGGATATCCCTGGTGAGATTGCAGCAGTCTTTTCTTGATGAGGAGTGCATATCTGTTGACTACGGCACATGTGTAAAACTTGTTTTTATAGGCAAATGATTCGGAAACCTGGAAGCGGCCGTGGGCATCGGCGTGATGTGGCAGATATTCTTCATAACGGCTCACCAGGTAAAAGGCAGCGGCAAAAAGATCAAAGTGCAGGGTGTTGTCTGCAGGGTCGGGAACCGGAAAGAGGGCCGGAAGATCATCAAAATAATCCATCTCAGGAAAAAAGAAATGCACACCCCTTTCCATAAGAAATCCGCTTGCCGGAATATGCAAAGTATCCCGGGCAGGGGGTTGTTTGCCATAGCTGATTTTTGGCCCGTTAAAACCCTCAAGGCGTTTTTTGTCGCTGGTGCATTCCCAATCTGCCCCCAGAATATTGCCCAGCAAAAGCCCGGATATGTATTCTATTCTGCTGCTTATTCTGGGTGTATAAACAAGAATCATGCAAGTAGGATTTTCTAAAATGCATGGTAAAGGTACGTTTAAATTTTGTTTTGCTGTATCCGGATTCCTGAATGATGACCCTCGCATCATGGCAACCGGTATTCAGGAAGCTTTGTTCGTGGTTACATCATCCCTGCATCGGCAAAACTAAAGTATGCATTATTCCCGATGATCAGATGGTCCAAAACCATCAGGTCAAGAAATATCCCCGCTTCTTTACATTTTTTTGTGATCTCTTCGTCTTTGCTGCTGGGCTTTAACTGTCCGCTGGGGTGGTTGTGACACAGTATGATGGCTGATGCGTTGTTTTCGAGAGCTGTTTTGAATATTTTTTTGGGGTCTGCGATTGTAGCTGCAACACTGCCTTCGCTGATACAAGTCGTACGAATAACATGTCTTGCCCTGTTCAGCAGGACTACCCAGAACTCTTCAAATGGCAGATCACCAATAATGGGATCCATGATTTCAAACGCATCCCTGCTTGAGCGTATTTCACCTTTTTTCAGGCTTTCCGACAACCTGCGGCGGCGGCCTAACTCCATTACAGCCATGATATTGCTTGCTTTGGCTACCCCAATACCCCTAAATCGCATCAATTCCTTGATGCTCAGCTTGGCCAGTTCCGACAGGTTGTTTGATACACTATTCAGGATTTGTCTGGATATTTCCACAGCAGAGCTGTCGGTGGTACCCGAACCAATAACAATAGCCAGCAATTCTGCATCTGAAAGCGCTTTCTGACTTTTATACACGAGTTTTTCCCTGGGCCGGTCATCCTCTGCCCATGTTTTTATACTTCGTTTTTCTATGTTTGTATAACGGGCGATGTTATTTTTCATGCGATCAAGTTAAAAATTTCGCTAAATTAATAAAAAGCCGCATAAAAAAAAGACCTTTTTCGGCAAAAGGTCTTTTTTCGCAGCCCGTAGGGGAATCGAACCCCTGCTACCAGGATGAAAACCTGGCGTCCTAACCCCTAGACGAACGGGCCGTAAATAATAGATTGATGCAACGTTATATCATTTCTTTAATCCGCCAAAAATTATGGAGGTTACACTGATCTACTGCAAATTGTTCACAAACTTTGTCAATTTTGACTTCAGGTTTGATGCCTTGTTTTTGTGAATCACTGATTTTTTTGCCAGACGGTCGATGAGTGATATCACCTTGGGAAGGCTCGTTTCCGCTTCTGTTTTGCTTTCTGTCTTTTTCAGTTTTTTGATAGCAGTACGCGTAGTTTTGGCGTAATATCTGTTTCTAAGCTTTTTGGCATTGTCGGAACGGATCCTTTTTTTTGCTGACTTATGGTTTGCCATGGTTTGGTGTTACTAAATTTTTAAAAAAATGAATATCATTGCAGCCCGTAGGGGAATCGAACCCCTGCTACCAGGATGAAAACCTGGCGTCCTAACCCCTAGACGAACGGGCCGTTATCCTTTCTTAAAAAGGAGTGCAAATTTAATCCTTTTTTATAAAATGGCAATAACCACCGTGTTTTTTTCATCAAAAAAAGCTTTTTTTCTTTACCAGGAAGGCTTCCGGGGTTGTAACCTTGATCTTCCGGAAGCTGGAAGTCCCTTCGGGAGCTTCCAGTTCCTCCGCGGGCGGGGAACTTCCAGCTTGCGAAGCAACTGGAAGCTTCCTCGTTGTAATTGTTTTCCTCCGGAAGCTTCCTTGTTGTAATTGTTTGTATTTTTTCTATGGTTGTATTATGGGAAGGGTATATTTTGTCTCTATTAGCTCAGTATCACTATTTGTATTAGAAACATTTTGTTTTTTTCTTGCATTAGAAATAGAAATATATTATCTTTGACAGCATGATAAGCAAAAAAGAAATATCACAAATCATTGCTGATCAGCAAAAGCTGGGTTTTAGATCTGGTGATTTGCCACGTTTGGGTTCAGGCTTTCCGGATCAGGAAATTACGGTTGTTTCAGGAGTCCGGAGGTGCGGGAAATCCACATTGCTTCATGAAATAAGGGCTAACAACTCCGAGAAAGACTATTATTTCAATTTTGATGATGAACGTTTAATTAATTTTACAGTTGATGACTTTCACTTGCTTTACGAAGTGTTTATTGAACTTTTCGGCAAACAAACCACATTCTATTTTGATGAGATACAGAATGTGGTCGGATGGGAACGCTTTGTAAGGCGTTTGCACGACTACAAAAACAAGGTTTATGTTACCGGTTCAAATGCCTCCATGCTTAGCCGTGACCTGGGAACCCATCTTACGGGCCGTTACTGTCAGCAGGAGTTATTCCCGTTCTCTTTCGCCGAATTTTTGGAATTCCAGTCCCGGGCAATACCCCGGAAGTCCTTTCTCAGCACTGAAGAAAGGGTGCAGCTGCATAGTGATTTTTTAAACTATTTCAGAAAGGGAGGCTTCCCCGCTTATCTGCAATCAGGTAATAGCCAGTATCTTAAATCCCTTTACGAAAGCATCATTTATAGGGATGTAATGGTTCGGAACAGTCTTACCAACGAAAAGGAAATTCTTGAACTAGTTCATTATATTGCCAGCAACGTTTCCAAACTGTTCTCATACAATAGTCTAACGAAGGTTATCGGTGTTAAAAATGCGACAACGGTTAAAAGCTACCTGGGCTTTCTGGAGAACACGTATCTTGTTTTTCTTGTGAGCAAATATGATTTTTCGATAAAAAAACAAATACAGAACCCAAAAAAGATATACTTTATTGATTTGGGAATATTACGTGAATTAGGTTTCCATCATTCGGAAGACAGCGGAAGGCTGCTTGAAAACCTGGTTTTTGTTGAGCTGAAACGCAGAGGAAAAGAAATTTACTACCACTCGCAAAAGCATGAGTGTGATTTTCTGATAAAAGAGAAAAATCGAATTGTTGAGGCAATACAGGTCAGCTGGTCAATATATAACCAAACCACAAGAGAAAGAGAAATTAAAGGTTTAATTGAAGCCTTAACCTGCTATAACCTTAAGAAAGGGCTAATACTTACTGATGATGAAGAGGACGATTTTATCATGAATGATTTTAGAATAACAGTCATGCCTGCCTGGAAATGGTTGTTAAGTCTGGGTTAATAAAAGAAGTATTGTTTCTTGTTTTTCTAAACTGGAAACTTCCTTTTTGTAATTGGTTGTATTTTTTTCCTCTGGAAGCTTCCGTGACAACTGAACTATTTGTGCAGATTAGTGAACTGATAGAAAATGAAGTAACCTTCCGGCAATAACAAGCAAGACGCAGACAACCTGGAGAATTCAGGTAATGCCTGATATTGACCGGTAGG
>REEA01000027.1 GCA_007695305.1 Bacteroidia bacterium | reverse complement strand
CTTGCCGTTGATTCATCTTTGCATTGTAATTCAAAATAACAAAGCGGGTTGCAAGATGAAACAACAGCTACTACTCCTTCTTCTATGGATCACTTTGATCGCCACCTCTGCCCGGGCACAGGTCACCATCCAGGGTACCGTTAAAAGCACCCGGGGCGAATCGCTCCCGGGCGTTAATGTGATGATTGGTGGTAGCTTCGATGGCACTACTACCGACTTTAACGGCGACTTTGGTTTTTCAACCCTCAAAACCGGCGAGCAAACGCTTTTGCTCAGCTTTATGGGTTTCAAAACCAAACAAGTATCCCTCTACCTGGCCAACGACACCATCCTGGAAACCCTTTATATGAAGGAAGATGCCACGCAGCTGGATGCAGTAGTCATCACTGCCGGCACTTTCGAGGCGGGCGACCAGCGGAAAAGTGTGACCCTCAGGCCCCTCGATATTGTAACCACCCCTTCGGCCGCCGGCGATCTTTATGGCATGTTGACATCCTTACCCGGCGCTGCCCTTGTAGGAGAGGACGGCCGGTTGTTTGTGCGCGGCGGTGATGCCTATGAAAGCAAGACCTTCATTGACGGCATGATGGTACGCCAGCCGTATGCGTCATCGGTGCCTGACCTGCCCTCCAGGGGACGGTTTTCTCCCTTCCTGTTTTCCGGAACCACCTTCAGCACCGGCGGCTACTCTGCTGAGTACGGCCAGGCACTCTCCTCAGCATTGCTGCTGAACATCAACGCTTTCCCCGAAAAAACACAAACAGAGCTGTCGTTTATGAGCGTGGGCCTGGGAGCACGCCAAACACTCAAAAACGATAACAACTCCCTTTCACTCGGTGTGGAATATACCAACCTGAAACCATACTTCAGCATCGTTCCCGAAAATTATACCTGGAATCAACATCCTACAGACCTCGATGCTAATCTTTTCGGACACAGAAAGACCGCCAACAACGGCTTGATCAAGTTCTTTTCCAACTTCAGCGCATCACAAAGCGGACTGGAGTATCCCGATTTGTCGGCAGCACCCGGTTCTCATCAGGATATCTTTTTGGATAACAAGAACCTGTATGCACAGCTCACCTATATGCAGGATTACAGCGATTGGGTGTTGAAGATGGGCGTTGCTTTTGGTTATGATGCCGATTCAATTTCCATGAAAAGATTCTCTGTGCACGAAGATTACTATTCAGCACAGAAAAGGCTGAGAATCAGCCGCACATTTTCCGACTATTTCAGCATAAAAACAGGCGCAGAAGCAGCATTTACAGATTATAGCTTCAGGTACCGGGAACACGACGGGGGTGTTGATTTCAAAGGGTCGTTTTCCGAGTATTTGCCTGCTGTTTTTGTGGAAGCCGAAAGCCGGCCTTTTCGTCGCCTGGCTGTCCGCACAGGTTTGCGCCACGAATACTCATCGGTGATTGGCAAACATGCCACTGCATGGCGAACATCAGCAGCCTGGCTGTTTAATGCCGACTGGCAGGCGTCGGTCGCGGCAGGCTCCTTCTACCAAACCCCTGAAGAAGATATATTGCGATATGCAACACAATTGCACTTTGAAAAAGCCAACCATTTCATAGCCAATATCCAGTATGAAAAACAAAACCGGATATTCAGAGCGGAGCTCTATAGTAAAGTGTATAGCAACCTGGTGCGTTTTGATGAGTACCTGTTTTTCGACCCGGCTTTATACAATAACCAGGGTGAAGGCTATGCCCGCGGGGTGGATCTGTTTTTCAGGGACAGAAGCTCATTTCGCACCCTGGATTATTGGATCAGCTATTCGTGGGTGGATGCCAGGCGCATCTACAGGACGTTTCCTGAAAAAGTGCGGCCGCACTTCGCTCCTGAGCATTCTTTTACGCTGGTTGGCAAGAAATGGGTGCATGCGTTCAGTACACAGTTTGGCGCCAGCTTTTCACTTGCCTCAGGTAGACCCTACCACGATCCCAACAAAGATGCCTTCATGTCGGAGAAAACCAAAGGATATAGTGATCTCAGCATGAACGCCAGCCATCTTTTCAGCATGTGGGGACAACAGTCAATACTGTACCTTTCGGTAAGCAATGTGCTGGGCAGCGACAATATTTTTGGATATCGTTTTTATGAACAGCCGGATGGCGAAGGGCGTTTTCCCGCTCTACCCATAAGCCCTTCAGCGAAACGGTTTTTCCTGCTTGGATTGTTTGTAACCATTGGATAACGTATGTATTTATTAACCTTAAAATCAAATATTATGAAAACCATTACAATTATTACATGCCTGTTTTTCTCACTGATGACAATGAAAAATGCAAAGGCTGATCTGGACGCCGCCTTGCTTGGTGCGCTAGATGAGTTGCATACGGCAGGTAGCACTGAAGTAGCGCGAACTGCCGTTAATCAGCTTGAAAGGATAGCCATGGCAGAGCCCGATGTGTGGCAAGTGCATTATCACTATGCATATGGTATGGTGTTGTTGAGTTTCCGCGAAAGCGAAACACGAATGAAAGTTCAGTTGCTCGACAGGGCAGAGGCATCTGTAGAGCAGGCTTACACCGCCAAAGGTGACTCATCCGAATTGCTTACATTGCATGCATTTATTTTTCAGGCGCGAATAAATGCCGACGGTTCGCAGGCAATGGAATACTCCATGCAGGCGAACAATTTGCTCTCAAAAGCCCTTGAAAAAAACGCTAATAATCCACGGGCTTTGTTCCTGATGGGGCAAAATCTTTTTTATACACCCGAGGCATTCGGTGGTGGAAAAGAGAGGGCATTGCCGATGTTTGAAAAATCAGTAGCTGCTTTCGAAAATAACAAACCCCAATCAGCCATTGACCCTTTCTGGGGACAGCAGGCAGCAGAAAGTATTCTGGATCAATATTAAACACTAAATTCTGGATTTAGTTTGTGTATATTTGTGAACAGATTACCTGGCTTCATGGACAAACTCTATACAGTCCAGACTGAGTTTTTGCAGGCAAAACAAAGATTCAATATCACCCAATCCGCTTTCAAGATATAAATGATGAAGAAAATTCTTAAACATATAAAACTCCTGCTACGAGACTCACTTTTACTGCTGGTTATCGGGCTTTTAATAAGCATTTCGTTCGGTGGCACTGAAATGTTGAAAGACTGGAGTATTTTTATCGGTGCTGTTATTTATACCCTGGTTATCGGACTGAGTTTATGGAGGGGTATATCATTGATCAGTTATCTGCTTGGCAAATACTTGTCGCCAAAAACAAGTCTCCAAAAAAATCTGGTCATACACCTTATATCCTCCTTGCTGTATGCAGCAATTGCCATATTCCTGTTGAATTATTTCTTGTATGAGGCATTGTGGGGCGTAGATCTTCTTAAAAACGTTCGGATGTTTACGATGATCGGCATGATACAGCTGTTTATTGTAATCATTATTACAGCCGTGCACTATGTGTTGGATTTTTTAAAAAGCCTGCGACAGTCAGTCAAAGAGCAGGAAGCTCTCAAGAGAGAAGCCCTGCATCATAACTACGAAGCCCTGAAAAACCAGTTGAGCCCGCATTTTTTGTTCAACAGCCTGAGTGCTCTGAGTGCTTTGGTTGACATTGACAAAGAAAAATCCAAAGTATTCATTCAGCAGCTTTCGGAAGTGTACCGTTATGTGTTGGAACACAAAGGCGATGAATTAGTTCCTTTGGAAAAGGAAATGGATTTTGTACATTCGTACCTGTTTCTTCATGAAATAAGAAATAGTGAGGGTTTGAAAGTGGAAATTTCCATTGGTGATGTCAAGGGTTTTGTAATCCCCATGTCGGTGCAGTTGTTGGTCGAAAATGCGCTAAAGCACAACGAAGCATCCGAAAAAAAACCAATGACGATCAAAATAGCAAAACACAATGACAACACCATAGAAGTGAGCAATACCTACAAACCCAAAACGGGTATCGCAGGAAGCGGTTTGGGCTTGCATCTGCTCAAAAAGCGATGTCAGTTTATGTTTGATCGCCATATTGAAATCCTGAAAGAAAATGGTTTTTATAAGGTTATGCTTCCCATGAAAATGACAGACGCCCATGTCGAAGATCCCGATCATTAGGGTGCAATGGATTTTTGACACACAGGGGGATGATTATGGGCACTGGGAGGTTCGGTATACCCCCCCAGTATTGGCCGGACTTGGCCGGCCACCAATCTTCCAAAAGGGCAACCGTAGACACAGCACTTGGGCTGTGTACCAAAATATTACCTGGGCTGTGTGCCGAAACATATATTCTTAAAATACAAACAGTTACAAAATTATGAACATCCTCATCGTTGAAGACGAAAAGCTGAGTGCCCGGAAATTGCAGGGAATGCTGCAAAAGATTATTCCCCATGCAAGCATTCTGCAAGTAACGGATTCGGTGGCCGACACACTGGATTATCTGAATTCCTGTCCGCCTATTGATTTGGGTTTTTTCGATATTCAGCTTTCCGATGGGTTGAGTTTCGAAATATTTGATCAGAGGGATGTTGATTTTCCTGTGATTTTTACTACCGCTTTTAACGAATATGCCATCAAGGCTTTTAAGGTAAACAGTATTGATTACCTGCTAAAGCCTGTTAATGAAACCGAGCTGACAACGGCCGTTGATAAGTTTAAAAAGGGTTATGCCCGAACGCCGGCTGCCTTAGACAGTGAGGTTGTTGCCAAAGCCCTTTCAATGCTCACTAATAACTACAAAAACCGTTTTGTCGTAAAAGTTGGTGAGCACATTCGGTTGATTCCTGTTGAGGAAATTGCACTGTTTTTCAGCAGTGAGAAATACACATTTATGCGCACCGTTGGTGACAGAGATTATGGAATTGATTTTACCCTTGAACAGGTAATGGACACCGTAAACCCCAATCAGTTCTTCAGGGTGAGCCGCAAGCATATTATTGCATTGTCAGCGATAAAAGACATTATTGCCTATTCGGGAAGTCGTCTTAAAGTGAAATTGAATGTAAGCACTGAAGAAGATGTACTTGTGAGTCGCGACAAGGTAGCAGATTTTAAGGC
>REEA01000116.1 GCA_007695305.1 Bacteroidia bacterium | reverse complement strand
CACTACCCGTCATGGAACACTTCTATACGATTCAGGGAGAAGGTCGTTTTCAGGTACATGCTGCTTATTTTATCAGGTTAGCCGGTTGTGATGTCGGCTGTGTCTGGTGTGATGTAAAAGAGTCCTGGGATGCAGAAAAACACCCTGTTTTAGAAATTGATTTTCTCGTTTCAACAGCAAAAAATTCAAAAGCTGAAATAGTTGTTATTACAGGTGGTGAGCCTTTAATGTATAATTTGGATACACTTACCAAAAAGTTAAAAGAAGCCGGACTAAAAACTCATATAGAAACTTCCGGCGCGCATCCTTTAAGCGGAACTTTCGACTGGATATGCCTTTCCCCGAAAAAGTTCAAAGCTCCACTGGAAGAAATTTTATTAAAAGCACATGAGCTAAAAGTAATAGTTTTTAATAATAGTGATTACAAATGGGCTGAAGAATACGCCCAAAAAGTAAATGATAGCTGCAAATTGTTTTTACAACCCGAATGGAGTAAAGAAAAGCAAATGTTACCCGCCATTATTGAATATGTGAAAGAAAACCCTAAATGGGCTATCTCTTTACAAATTCATAAATACATGAATGTGCCTTAAGCAACATTAACCCTTAATTTTCACTTACTCCACCCTCACCCTTCCCCCTCCACTACCTGCACTGAAAGAAGGTGCGTAAAACGACTGGAAAGAAGCGTTGCCGCCGGCGACATTACCTTTATGGACAATGCGGACAGGAATTTCAATGATGTAAGTGCCTGCCCGGAAACGGTCGAAATAGAGATTGACTCCTTCATCACCAATTGCGATATAGTAACTTAATCCATGTGAAAACTGCCTGCCGGAAATGCTTTCTACAGGTTCGGCTACCGGCGGGCGGACATCTTTTAAATGCAGGAAGTCCATGTCTCTGTCAGCACGTAAAGTCAGCCTGCTAATGAGTAAATCGCCCTGCTGCAAATTGCCGTGTTCAGCAAGCGGGCGGGAAAGGGTTTTACCATCTTCACGGTATTGCACAAAAAAGGCTTTTTCAACTTTGAGTTCATCACCGTAATCCTCAATGTGGTCAATAGGTGTATCATAACGATACATGACCGAACCCCAGGACAAACCATCCTCTCCGGCATCAACCGTAAACTTATCAGGTAGGGAGCGGATTTGGGTGTTGCTGTAAGTCTGCGAGCGGTACAAAGTACCCGGTTCGGCCTCCCTTCCGGAAAATGTCCAGTCCACATCGCCATATTGCAGGCGGATGTCTTTTTCTGTTTTGAGCATGTCAGCAGGAGATTTCAGCATCGCCCAAATGACTTCTGTAGTTCCGCGTGTAGTCGGCCATGCACTAACCTGCTTGTTGAGCAGCAGCCATTTTTGCACTTCCAATACCAAACGTTCTTCCTTCGGGGCAATTTCCAGAAATGCCTGCACTATTGCTGCATGGGTTTCAATAGGAGCATCCTGCCAACGCCAGCTATGGGCACTTGTCCGCCAGTAAGTGCCTCTGTCTTTGGAGCGGATAGCCTGTGCTTTCAATATTTCTATACTTTCTGTAGCAATTTCTTTTTTGTCATATCGAAAAGCCGTCATCCCAACGAGTGCCTGTAACTGCGGAGCAAAATCAGACTGATGCTTTTTGGCATGTTCCAGAATTTCATGAGCCGTTGTATTATCATTAGTATTTCCCGTAAAGAAACTCAGGGCATAGAGATTATTCAGCAGGTCAACAGGTGTATGCCTTTCTTCGTATTTTTCATGTTTTTTAAATTCAGCCCATTGACGGTTGGTTTCCTGTTGGAGATAATTTCTTGCACTGTTAAGCATTTCAGTCAGTCC
The DNA here is from genome assembly GCA_007695305.1 of Bacteroidia bacterium. Classification (GTDB taxonomy): domain Bacteria; phylum Bacteroidota; class Bacteroidia; order Bacteroidales; family UBA7960; genus PUPG01. Next base: position 3,192 of record REEA01000116.1, on the reverse strand, counting down.
GGGTTCTGTTGTTTCAATTTGTTGGCTTTGTAATTTTCCGAAGAGTTCTACCACTACTCTCGTAATATACTGATTCGGCCTGCCCTGTGGCATCCAACTGAAACCGCCTTCGGAAGTCTGGTAGTTTTGCAGTTGCCGCACAATTTCCCGTTTGCGGTTATTGACATAATTTTGATCGGTGAGTTGCAAAAGCGACTGCAGGTTTTCTGATTCAGCAATGGACTGCCGCACCCAGGGAGTAGCCTGCAAAGTCAGTGCTTTAAACTCGGGATGTTGTGCCAGAAAACCTTCCAGTATGTTGCGGTCGCCACTATGCTGTTGTTGTTGCAAAGCTTTGAGTACAACGGCAATTTCGGGATGTTGCTTGAAAATATGCTGTCCGAGACTGATAGCAAAATATTGGCTTGCCAGATTGTCTGCTGTGCGGTGCTGCACTTCCAGCAGGTTTGGTAATGCAAAAATCACCTGCCAGGAAGGATTGGGGGTAAACTCCAGGCGGAACAGTTCCGGTCGTACTTTTTCATCCTGCATTTTAGCAGCAAAAGGAATTTGAAAATGATGCTGCCCTTTTTCATCCACATAAAAATTAAAGCTTTCGGTTACCGGCACATAGAGTGGTAGAACAGGTAACAAATGCCTTTCTCCATCACTTTCCCCTGCGGCTGTACCGGAAATTTCTATTTCCAGAAAAGCATGCTCCCCGGGAATGGCGATTTTCCAGTTTACAACTTTGGAATTGTTTGGAGCAATCGTTATTTGCTTATTTTTTTCATCCTGCAGGTAAGCGAAAGTAACATCTTTTTGTGTAAGGGCATCTTTGATGATGATTTGGAGATTTCCGTTTTGCTCCTGCTGCGACATATTGTAGGCAGTGGCAGTCAGTGTAATTTCATCGCCTTCCCTTACCCAGCGGGGCAGAAAACTTTTCACCATCCAGTTTTGATGCGTGATGGCGGTATGTTCAATGATGAGTGTCCGCAATTCCTGCGTATGGCCAAGCCCCATAAATTTCCAGCGGGTTAAGGTTTCAGGCATGTCAAATTCCATTTGCACTTTGCCGTTTTCATCTGTTTTTAAAACCGGATAAAAGAAAGCTGTTTCAGCAAAATCTTCACGGATAGCAGTGGGTTCTTCTTCATGTGCCGGGTCATCTATTTCACTGGTTTTTTCTACAACATCGCTGTCTGCATCAATTAAAGGAGTTTGAAAATTCAAAACTGCAACTTCACTAAGTTCTAACGATTCTTCTTGTAAATCATAAGTTTCGGCAGCTCTTCCACCTCGCATGCTTGCCCCTTTCATATATATTTGATACCAACCAAAGGTTTGAAAGCCAAACATATTCAAATCCCCTTTTTGTGGTTCCACAATGCTCCATCTTCTGTGCCTGGAGTCCCTGATTCGTGTATTTTCCAAACCAAAACTTTGTGCATTTCTAAAATTGATACTTACGGAAGGAAAACGTTTATTCCATGAAGTTTGCCATTTGTGTGGAGTAAGCTGGTCAAGAGATGCATCATACAACACAGCCATAAATTCCGCATCAGCCGGTTCTCCTTTTTCATTTTTTAAAGTCAATTCCCATAAATTCGCACTTCCGGGAGCAAGGGTGTCCGGTTTTTGAATCCATTCAGCCTGCAAATATTCCGGTGGCGGGGCAATGAAATAGCTAAAACTTTCTTCAAAAACCATATTTTCAAAAATCATAGAGAGTTTAACCGTCACCCTGCCGGTATAATTATTCCCCGGATTGAAGGTGTAAAGGCGTTTACGATTATTCAGGCTCACCCATTCATCTGTAATCATGCCATTGGAAGTGGCGGCCTGCAAACGGATTTTAGCATTGACAGACGAACCAATTACCAATTGCGGTTTTTCACCTTTCGATAATTGGTTTCTCAACTGATGAGTCCATAAAAATTCCGGTTCCGGCATGTTACGAGTATCTTCCTTAAACAACACAAAATCCTGCTCTACCTTTACAGAGTCACCCTTTTCGCCTGCCAGTCGAATTTCAATCCGGTAAGTGTTTTCGGAAAGCTGCTGCAACAGCGATTTATCCAATTCAATTTTACCTTCTATTTGCAGGTTTTGACGTAAAACAATTTCTCCGGTTTTTGGTGTATAGTCCTCATAAGGCGATTCCCAATAAGGCAGCCTTTGATAGCTTTGTTCATCTATCATTAATTGCGTGGGATCTGCCCAGGGGCGTTTTTTAAAAGGCTTTTTGTGGGGAACAAGCTTCCTGACAATTAATTCCCCGGAAGTGTTTACCGGATTGCCCTGCAAATTATTGCTTTGTATAAAAAAGCCTTCAAAACGGCTTGCATTGATTTTTTGCGGAAGATTGGTTTCTATGCTGAAAGGCTGTCTGCCCAAAACGACAGTTTGAGTCCCGGAATGCGTTTCACCGGATTCATCGGTTACATCTGCCTTTACTTCATAATGGAAAAGCTGTCCTTCATGTTTGCCGGCAGCATAATCAGGTATGGCAGGAAAACTGATGGTAAACTTTCCGTTTTCAAGCGTTGTATAGCCGGAAGTGATTTCCGTTTCTCTTCCAAAAGGAGGCCTGAATCTGCTGTAAAAAGGCATCCACCTACTTTGGCGGGTGACGGTATAGCTCACTCTGCCGGTACTCAAAGGACTCCCGAAAAATGTTGTGGCAGTTCCGCTTACTTCAACCGTATCCTCAAGCTGCCATTCTTTTTCAAGCGGATCAAATTCTACTTCAAAGCCAGGGCGACGGTATTCTTCTACTTTGAAATTTTTTGAGGAACGTTCCATTTGGATTGTCCAGTTGCCGGGCAGTAAACCGGTTGGAATGGTAAAACTGCCCTCTACAGAACCAAATTCATTTGTTCGGAGGTTTTTAGTTGCAATAATTTGGCGGTTAGCATCCCGCAAACTCACCTCCACATTGCGTTTAGTATTAATTTTATAAAAATCACCCTCAGGTTGATAAGAAATGGCTTTAAAATAGACGGTCTGCCCGGGGCGGTAAATAGCCCTGTCGGTATAAATAGAAAACATGGTTTCCTGATTAAGTCGTCTTGTGTCCCTCTGCGGGCCTGCACCAAATCTTGTAAACAGTGTATCGCTTCCTTCTACTAAAAAACAAAAGTATGAGTCCCAGTTTTGAGTTAGCCTAAAGCTTATATCACCATTGCGATTGCTTCTACCGGTACGAAT
>REEA01000028.1 GCA_007695305.1 Bacteroidia bacterium | reverse complement strand
TAGGGGTAACCGTATCGGGTGTGCTCCTGGCTATCCTCCAATCGAATGCCGGTGGCTCGTGGGACAATGCCAAAAAGCTCATCGAAAAAGGGATTGTGCACAATGGCAAAGAATATGGCAAAGGCTCTGAAGCGCACAAAGCATCGGTTGTTGGCGATACCGTTGGTGATCCCTTGAAAGACACCTCAGGTCCCTCGCTCAACATCCTCCTCAAGCTTGTTTCCATCGTAGCTTTGGTATTGGCAGGAGCGGCGTTCTGATAACCAGGGTAATATTAAACTCTTTTCATATAGCGGTTTACATTCATCCCGAATGTAAGCCGCTTTTTATTTTGCATTCATAATCATCTTGAAATAGTCTTATTTGATAAACCTTCTGTGTTTTGTCGGAAAGTTTCCCAACAAACAATCTATATTTGCAGGAAAAACCCACAAGCACCAGTGCAACCTTTATTGTCCTTCGCCCCCTTCCGTGGCATCACCCACAAGGCATACCGCAACGCTTTTGCGCGGCATATCGGTGGCATTGATACCTACTATGCTCCCTTTATCAGCGGCACCGGAACAGCACAAGTGCACCCGGCAAAGCTGGAAGATCTCATTCCCATCAGCCAACAGGCAGCACCTACCATTCCACAGGTAATCAGCAACAATGCCGGGGAAATGATTCTGCTCGGAAATATTCTTGCCGACCGGGGTTATACAGAGCTCAACTGGAACCTGGGATGCCCCTTTGCGCGTATTGCAAACAAAAAAAGGGGTTGCGGACTCATTCCCTACCCCGAAATCGTGGACAGCATCCTGGCCGAAGCAGTACCCAAACTTCATCCGGCTTTGTCAGTGAAAACAAGACTCGGTTATCGCCATCCGGGAGAGATCCGCAAATTGCTGGAGGTGCTGAACCAATATCCCATCAAAAAAATCATCATCCATACCCGAACCGGCAAACAGGTGTATTCGGGCAAAGCCGATCCCGCCGCTTTTGCGGATTGCCTGAAACTATCCGCGCACCCCCTCGTCTATAACGGTGATATCATCCATGTGCCGCAACTTACATTTCTTCAGTCAGTATTCCCGGAACAACGCGAATGGATGGTGGGTCGCGGTCTGCTGATCAATCCCTTTCTGGCTTTGGAAATCAAAGGAACAGTTTTAACACCTGCCGAAAAAAGGGATCGGCTCAAGGCCTTCCATGAAGAGATCTGGCAAGCTGCCCGCGAGCGTATCGGTCACGAAACGCGCCGCATTGGCTGGATGAAGGCCATCTGGCATTATATGTCGGGCATGTTCTCCGCGCGTGATGAAGTATTTTTCCATATCAAACGTTCAAAAACGGATAAAGAATATCTCAAAGCAGCAGAACACGGCATCCAGCAGAATTTTGCAGACGAAACAGAACTGGAGGCTCACTTTCTGAAGCTGACCAAATAAGGGTCTGCGGCACACAAAAAGGAATATTCTTTTGCTCATGTTAAAAAATTCTGTTTATTTTACATCCGAAATATTGCATACCGGAATAACCGGATAATCATCCTGAATTCAAACTTCAAAACACTTACCATGCCCAAACCTGCCAGGCGTCCCCGACTTTTTGAAGCTCTTATTCCGGTTATTTTCCTTACAATCCTGATATCCATCAACGTTTTTATTTTTGGTGATGATGCGCTGGCCGGGTCCAACCAGATGGTGCTGATCCTTTCAGCGGCATTGGCAGCTATTGTGGCCATTCGCCTTGGTCATACCTGGAAGGCACTGCACCAGGGCATTGTCAGGGCCATCGGATCGGCCATGTCGGCCATCCTGATATTGTTCCTGATCGGATCGCTGGCGGGCACCTGGTTGCTGAGCGGCATCGTTCCTTCCATGATCTACTATGGTTTGCAAATTCTGAATCCCACCATTTTCCTGGTAGCCGCGTGCGTGGTGAGTGCCATTGTATCGCTGGCTACGGGGAGCAGCTGGAGCACGGTGGCCACGCTGGGCGTTGCCTTGCTGGGCATCGGGCGAACCCTTGGTATCCCCGAAGGTGTCATTGGTGGTGCCATCATTTCCGGCGCATACTTCGGGGATAAAATGTCGCCCCTGTCAGACACCACGAATCTGGCACCGGCCATGGCCGGCACCGACCTGTTTACCCATATCCGCTATATGGCCTGGACTACCATTCCATCCATCACCATCGCTTTGATCATCTTTACAGTGATTGGACTGACCCGCTCCCAGGCCGGTGAAATCAACGACATAAAGCCTGTGCTTGCAGCCATAGAAGGCACGTTCAGGGTTACCCCGATATTATTTCTGGTACCTGCACTTGTAATCACCCTGATTGTAAGAAAAGTCCCGGCATTACCGGCATTACTTGCCGGAACCCTTGCCGGTGCCGTCTTCGCCCTCATCTTTCAGCCACACATCATCTACCAGGTGAGCGGCACCGACCAGAACTTTTGGGTGGCAGCCTACATTGCTGTGATGAAGGCCATGTACACCAATATTTCCGTAGTGACCGATCATGCCATGGTAAACAGCCTGCTTGAGACCGGCGGGATGAGCGGAATGCTCAATACCGTCTGGCTCATCATCTGTGCGATGATATTTGGCGGGATCATGGAATCCAGCGGTTTGTTGAAACGGATCACGGAAGCAGTTATCAAACTTGCCCACAATACCGGTTCGCTGGTTGCATCAACGGCAGGTACCTGCATGTTCTTCAATGTAACTGCCAGCGACCAGTATCTGGCGATCGTGGTGCCCGGGAGAATGTTTGCCGAAACATACAAAAAAAGGGGGCTGAAACCCCAAAACCTCAGCCGTACCCTGGAAGACAGTGGAACAGTCACATCCGTGCTGGTACCCTGGAACACCTGCGGGGCAACCCAGGCCGCTGTGCTCGGTGTACCCACATTAGCCTTTGCCCCATATGCCTTCTTCAACATCATCAGCCCGTTCATGACCATCCTTTTCGCTTACCTCAATATACGCATATCCAGGTTCACAAAAAAAGAGATCGAAGAAATGAACGATGCGCGTGAGGATGAGCAAGGGAGCGATGGAGCGAGGGAGAGTAAGAAGTAAGCAGTAATTAGTAAGCAGGTAGTAGATGAAGGTTGCACATTTGCACATTTATACATTTACACATTTACACATTTCATACCTTTTGACACTATTTCAAAATAATAAACAATGAAAAAGCGGGTCAACCTTTCGGTTACCAATGATGTGCTCACTGATCAGAGGGTGAACAGGATGGCGCGTACCCTTCATGATATGGGTTTTGAAGTACACATCACCGGGGTCAGGCGAAAAGACAGCAAGCCTTTTAACCCGCCTTATGCAACAGTAAAACGCATTCCCCTGCTTTTTCATAAAAAATTCCTTTTTTACGCCGAGTTTAACCTGAAACTATTTTTTTATCTCCTTTTCAGAAAAGATCATATCCTGGTCAGCAACGATCTGGACACCCTGCCAGCCAATCATCTCGCTGCCCGGCTTAGAAGAAAACCGCTGGTGTATGACACGCACGAGTATTTCACCGGGACGCCGGAGGTGGTGGCCAGACCTTTGGTTTACAGGGTTTGGAAAAGCCTTGAGCGCATGCTCTTCCCTCGTCAGAAACTGATACTGACAGTTAATGGGTCCATTGCCTCCCTGTACGAGAAAGAGTATTGTAAAAAGTTGTATGTGGTCAGAAACGTTCCGCTGTATAAAGCACCGAGTGGGCATATCCCGGCCGATGAGTTGAGTCTGCCTTCCCATAAGGATATCATTATGCTACAGGGTACCGGAATCAATATCGATCGCGGAGCGGAAGAGCTGGTGATGGCCATGCATCCCGGTTACGGCATCAAACACGCCCTGCTGCTGATCATCGGCTCCGGCGATGTGGTACCGGCCCTCAAGGAGATGGTGAAAAGAGAAAAACTTGAAGAAAGGGTATGGTTCATTGACAGGATACCCCCCGACGAACTCTACGAATACACGATCCATGCAAAAATTGGAGCATCACTGGATAAAGATACAAACATCAATTACCGCTATAGCCTTCCCAATAAATTGTTTGATTATATGATGGCCGGGGTGCCGCAGCTCATATCAAATTTGCCGGAGCTGGAAAGCATTGTAAGCAAATACGACACCGGCATGATGATCAAAAGTCACGACCCATCGGATATAGCCGAGGCCATCAAGACCATGCTTTCCGACCGTGACCGGTGGAAGAAATGGCATAACAACTCGCTGGAAGCAGCTAAAACCCTATGCTGGGAAAATGAAGAAAAGGTCGTACAGGAAGTTTACCGGCAATTCGTGTAGCATTCCGGCCTCTTACATATATTCACACAAATATTTGCGATACGCAGTTCTATATGCCTTGCAATAAATTGACTCCATCTTTCATCTCCAGCACTTTTCCTCCCTCACATTTAAAGATGCGTGCCGGGAACTTGTTGAAGAGGGTATAGTCATGGGTAGCCATCAAAACAGCGCGTCCGCTCCTGGAAATATCAAACATCAGTTCCATAATCCCTTCACTGGTTTCGGGGTCGAGGTTTCCGGTAGGTTCATCGGCAAGGATCACGTCAGGATCGTTGATGAGTGCCCGTGCAATGACTACCCGCTGCTGCTCTCCACCCGATAGCTGATGGGGCATTTTAAAACCCTTGGTTCCGAGGCCGACTTTCTGTAATACATCTTCGATGCGCTCTTCCATGGCGATCTTATCGCGCCAGCCGGTGGCTTTCATCACAAAAAGCAGGTTGTTGCGTACGGTGCGATCGTTAAGCAGCTGAAAATCCTGAAAAACGATTCCTATTTTCCGGCGCAGGTAGGGTATTTCTCTGTCTTTTACAGCCATCAGATCAACGCCTGCCACCCGGCCAAATCCATCCACCATCGGAACATCGGCATATAATACCTTCAGAAGGCTGCTTTTCCCGGAGCCGGTCCGACCGATGAGATAGCAAAACTGACCTCTTTCGATGGATAAAGAAACATTGGACAAAATCAGGATATTCTTCTGAAACACCGATACGTCCTGTAATTCGATAATGGTGTCAAAGGCCAT
>REEA01000084.1 GCA_007695305.1 Bacteroidia bacterium | reverse complement strand
TTTATCAACGCCATACCCAATGAAGGGTTCAGCTTCCTGAACTGGACTGACACACAAGGCACGGTTGTTTCGGAACAACCAGCATTTTTCTTCACCATGCCCGACAATGACGTTATCCTGATTGCAAACTTTGACGAATTTGAAACCTTCGCACTCACATTTAACATAGATATGACCAATGCTGAATGGCTCGATCTGGATCATGAAGTGGTAAACATTACCGGATCAATGCATAACTGGACAGTCCTCGGTGATATTGCCAGGGACCAGGCTCTGATGCGCGTGGACAACTCTAAGATATTCACCATTACATTCAATTTGCCTCCTGACATATACGCCTATGCTTACTTCCTCAATGAAGGAGAACATGACCATGAATGGGAGGATGTATCCTTGCGTGAGATTGTGCTGGATGGGGATAAGGTCGTAAACGATGCATGGGGTTTGCCAACCAATATTGAAACAGTAGAAGCAGAAAGCGTTCTTGTTTATCCAAACCCCTTCACCGACGTGGTTCACGTGAGAGGAGCCGATTGGGTAACTCATGTCAGCATCACGGATATCATGGGCAACACCATCATGGATATGCCATTTACCGGGGAAACCATTATGACCAGTCATTTACGAACCGGTATGTATTTGCTTAGGTTACGCGGTGAGTACGGGTTGACAGCCGTACACAAAATACTCAAATACTAAGAAGCAGGGGCGGCAACGTCCGCTGTACATTTGATTTTAAGATTGTTGTAATGCCGGGAGCGTGCTGATCTTCAGCCTCCCGGCATTTTTTTGTTACGGACATTTTTTTAATTGGTTGTTGAGTTTTTGCAACCGATATAGCCATAGATCATACAAAAAAATTTACTTTTGTCTATATTATCACCGGCTTGTTTAGAAAATTGCCGGCCTTCTTTAACGTTTCAACCTAATCCTTACATAAATGAGAAAAAGACTGCACCTGCCATTACTCCTGATCTGTATGCTGTTCGTCTTTCAGTCAAAAGCAAACAACAATGAGGACCATTTAGCGGAGCGACTTAAGAAACATGTCAGCGTGCTTGCATCCGATACCCTTGAAGGCAGAGGTTTAGGAACCAAGGGAAAGATAAGGGCAAAACAATACATTGCAGAACAGTTTGCAGGCATTGGCCTTGAATCATTCAGTGAAGACTATTTCCAACACATTGATCTTCGCATTGGGTTGGCAAGGGTACCAGCAACAAATATCATCGGCTACCTTCGCGGATCAGACCCGGCGCTGGCCAATGAATACATTGTGATTGGTGCTCATTATGACCATTTGGGTTATGATGATATTGATGGTGAAAAGTTTATTTTTCCGGGTGCTGACGACAATGCTTCCGGTGTGGCTGCCATGATAGAGATCGCCGCCTATTTTGCCGCAAATCCGGGATTACATGGCAGAAGCCTGATATTTATAGCCTTTGACGCAGAAGAAAGCGGGTTGCTCGGTGCACGCAGGTTTGTTGAAAACTTTGCGTATGTAGATACTGACAACATTAGCATAATGTTTAGCCTCGATATGGTCGGCATGTATGCAGCCAACCGGGGGCTTCATCTTTTGGGAATGGGCACCCTGCAGGATGGTGAGCACATGGCCAGGGAAATTGCCGAAGCGACTAATACCAGGCTCAGAAGGGTCACCGATGAGGTTCCGGGAAGAACAGATACATGGCCATTTGGTCAGGTAGGAATACCTTCCGTGCATGCATTTACAGGAACCAGATCACCTTATCACCAACCTGAGGATACTTACGATTTGCTGGATTACGAGGGCATGGCAACCGTTACGGTTTACCTGCAGTCGCTGATCCTGATTTTATCCAATGAACCGGTGCTGAAGCCATCAGATTCGTTTGAACGCATCCAGGATCCTGCTGCATGGCGGTTGAGCTACGGACTGAGCGCACACATCGGAAGCAGCTACCATAGCTACCCGGATGAATTCTTCCGGGCGAAAAACATTTTTGCCGGCAGCTTCGGATTCTTTCTTCAAATCCACGCCGGTAGCAAGCTGATCCTTCGGCCGGAATTTTTATACGATTACCATGGCAGTCAATCGGCAGAAGGCAAATACCGGATGCACTCCCTGACTATACCTGTAAACTTTGCCTATTACCTGGGCGGTAGTGCAACCGATGGCTTTGTAAAACTCTACCCTCTTGCAGGCGGCTATTTCAGGTACAACCTTTCGGGAACAGATGGCGGGGAAACCTTGGATTTTGATGACCTGCATCCGGCCACCGAATGGGGCATCAACGCCGGAATCGGGATGGATGTGATGAGGGTTTCAGTATCTTATACCCGGCGATGGGGCCTTACGAATATTTCGCCTTTCCCGGAAACAGATATATATTTCAAAGGTGGGTATTTTAGTATTGGTTACCGGTTTTAGGCAAGGAGCTTGATAATTATGCAGTTATTGAGTAGTAAGGAGTAAGGAGTAAGATAAAAACTTTGTGTTCATTGTGTCCTCTGTGGTGAAAAAACAATCACTACTCCTTTGCGGTTTTTGCGCTTATAATTTTGCAGTCTTTGCATGGGATTTATTATTCCTCGCGAAGAGCGCAAAGAAAAAGACACGCAAAATGCGCAAAGATAGGGTGAAAGCTAAACCTATATTATAACTTCATGACATTTAGACCTTTCGACCTTTCGACATTTTCACTGCTTCCTGGTCGGTTATATAAAAAACAAGGCCACACCGGTAACACTGATGAATGCACCTAGCAGTTCTTTCCAGGTAATTTGTTGTTTATAGAGCAAATAGGTGGCAGGTAAAATCAGTATTGGAGATATAGACATGATGGTGGATGCGATACCGGTGGCTGTGTATTTCACGGCAATTAAACTCGAGGTAACACCCAAAAAAGGTCCGAAGACCGCACCCAGCAGCATCAGCCAGAGGGCTGTCCGGTTGTTGAGGGCAGTCTCCACAGCTCCCCATTTTTTAAAGACATGAATGACCACGGCAAAGCCAATTATGCCGGCCATGACACGAATCTGGGTGGCAGAAAATGCATCATAATCCTGCATCCCATATTTGCTGAGAACAAGTCCCACTGCTTGTCCTAATGCACCCAGAAGGGCAAAAATAATTCCGGTTGGCGGAACATGTTCAGGCAGTTCACCCCGGTGATTTTTTCGTCCGCGTTTATGCAGGATAACCATTCCAATACCGGACATGGTTAAAGCCATACCGCCCAAATGTATCCAGGCCAGGGTTTCTCCCATCATTAACCAGCCCACGAATGCTGCAATTGGAGGTACCAGGGTCATGATCAGCAGCGAAAGCCTGGACCCGATAACGGTAAAAGCCTTAAACAAAAACAGGTCACCGATGACAAAACCCACCAACCCGGAAATGGCTAGCCAGAACCATTGATGGGAAGTGGCATCGGCCGGGAATGGCATATCGCGGATGATCCATGAAAAAAGCGCAATGAGAAAAAATGCCATGACCAACCGGATAATGTTTACCGGTATGCTACCTACCTTACGACTGGCTGCTTCAAAAGTAATAGCGGTGATCGTCCAGCAAATCGCTGTTGCCAATGCAGCCAGCTCACCAATTCGGAACTCCATGATAAGAAAAGTTTGCGCGGCAAAGGTAAGTATATTTCATAGAGATCAGCAGCCCTGTTTAACTGCCTCTCTTGCATTAAAAAACCGCTATCCCATCGGATAGCGGTTTCCAAAACAAAACCATGAAACAAAACAACTCACCAATTGCTTACCAGCGTCCTCTGCCGCCTGGTCGCGGCATGTTTATACAATTTCGTGCCGGAGCCTGTCGGCCGTATGCCGCATGACCTCCGGACCGACGCATAGTCTTGTTGTCATAGATAATCCGTTGCTCTTCCGTAAGCAACTCCCGAATGGCCTGATGATGCGCTACATTTTGCTTCATCTGATCGTTACGCAAAGCAGTCATTTCGTCAATCACTGCATCAATATCTCCCTGGTCATTGCCAATCATGAGATTTCGTTTGCGTGCACGCAGCTCATCCATCCCGTTACGGTATCGGGTATTCCTCTCCAATTGCTGTAAACGCAGCGTTTTTATTTGCTCTTCCTGCTCTTCAGTAAGATCGGGAATCATCATGCAATAGACTGCTTCACCTCTTTGGAGCCTCTCAGGTCTTTCCGCGGGCCGTTCAGTAATCCTTTGCTGTGGTCTTACATCCGATGCCCTCCTTCCCCTTTGCGACATTGCATCAAAAGAAACAGACATCAAAAAGAAAAGGGATAACAGGGCAAATACTTTAGTTTTCATAATTCTATGGTTTTTAAATTTCCAAATCAATCGTACCTTTGATGTTATGATCACCGGAAGGTTTAATCCGGATTATAAAAAATACATTTTGCCATGAGAACAAAAAGCCGTGGAGGGTTGTTTTAAATAGAAATGATCCTTATTTTTGTGCCGAAAATTAATAAACACAGCGGATATGAACTGGAAATTAATCACGCCTAAAATTCTCATAATAGCGGCAATAATACTATTTGCAACACTGATGCGGCTTTTGCCACACTACCCGAACTTCACTCCAATAGCTGCCATTGCCCTGTTTGGCGGAGCTCACCTTGGGAGGCGTTGGATTGCCTTTATGGTGCCGGTTATTGCACTGTTTATCAGCGATCTTTTCCTGGGTTTTCATAATATGATGGTACCGGTATATCTTGCTTTTGTGCTGATAGTTTTGATGGGAAGCCTGCTTCACAACCGAATCAGGATACCCTACCTTATCGGGGGATCACTTGCAGGCTCCATTTTGTTTTTTATGATCACCAATTTTGGTGTCTGGGTCATGACACCCTATTATCCGCCAACTTTTACGGGACTGATTACCTCCTACACCATGGCGATTCCGTTTTTTCACACTACATTGCTGGGAGATTTATTCTACAATACTGTGTTCTTCGGCGGCTTTTATCTGATTCAGCAATATTACCCGTCACTGAAAACAGTCGAAACCGGCTTCAGAGGATAACTGCCGGTTGTGCCAGCAATAACTGAAAAAGATTCAGACAACATTCCCCGGGCATTGATATGTCATTTCTTTGTTTGCATTCGTAAACAATTTACTGCTCCATTGAATTTCTCTTTGTCTTTTCCATGATTAATGGCTATTTTTGTATAAAGCAGAAACGTGTATGATGCGATTGTTGCCATAGCAGGGTTTCCGGGGAGCAGTCAAGTTCACAATAACTAAATGATCAGGCAGTTTTAAGTTTGCCTGAAAAAAATCACGTATGTCCAACATATCATATGCCCATTCGTTTTATATGAGCAAATGCTGAATGAATCCAACAAAATACAGATAAAGGACCCCCAGACATGGCACTGACATTTTTCAAAATACCACGCAACAAAAAATACAATTATCGGCCTGTTTATTATGATCAGAAAAAGGAAGAACGTGAAAAGCGCGCAAAAGCTGCTTATGAGGAGAACTCCGGTGATTATGAAAAAGCTTTAAAAGAGCGGTTACAGATGCGCTGGAAGCGAAGTGCCGGTGCAAGAAGCAGGCGTGCATCAAACCAGCGGCTTGTGGCCATCTTTATCATTATGTTTTTGTTACTTTACCTGATATTTTTTGTATAAAACTTTGTTACATGTCTGATGTAATCAAACTGCTTCCTGATGCCGTTGCCAACCAGATAGCTGCCGGAGAGGTTATTCAACGTCCCGCGTCAGCAGTGAAAGAACTTTTGGAAAACGCCATTGACTCGGGTGCCGACTCTATTCAACTCATCATCAAGGATGGAGGGAAGACGTTGATACAGGTCGTTGATAATGGCAGCGGAATGAGTCCTACAGACGCCAGGCTATGCTTTGAGCGTCATGCCACTTCGAAAATTCAGCAAGCCAGTGATTTATTTTCCATTCGGACCATGGGTTTCAGGGGCGAGGCACTGGCCAGTATGGCGGCCATTGCGCGCGTGGAATTGAAAACGCGCAGGGAAGATGAACAAATTGGCACAGAAGTGATCGTTGAGGCCGCCAGGCTGATTTCCCAAAACCCTTGTAATTGTCCCAAAGGCACCAGTATTTCTGTTAAAAATTTGTTTTTTAACACACCTGCCCGCAGAAACTTTCTGAAATCGGATAATGTGGAGAAAAGGCATATTCTACAGGAATTTCAGCGTGTTTCCATTGCATACCCCGAAATAACCTTTCAATATCATCAAAACAAACAGCTCACCCACCAGTTTCCAAAAGCTAAACTGAAGCAACGCATAAGCAATATTTTTGGCAGTAATTATAACCAGCGCCTGGTGCCAGTAAGCGAAAGCACCCAGATCGTTCGTGTGGAAGGTTATGCAGGCAAACCGGAGTTTGCCAAAAAGGCCAGGGGTGAACAGTATCTTTTTGTCAATCAAAGATACATTCGATCCGCATACCTGAATCATGCCGTTGAACAGGCATTTGAGGAAATGATTCCGGAAGATGCATTCCCAACATATTTTCTTTTCCTTGAAACAGCACCTGACCAAATTGATGTAAATGTGCATCCCACTAAAACAGAAATTAAGTTTCAGGATGAGCGATATGTTTATCAGATCATTAAAACAGCCGTAAAACGCGCACTGGGGAGTTTCAACATTTCACCCAGTCTTGATTTTGAGCAGGAAAAAGCATTTGATTTTCCGTTTCCCGATAAAAACAGACCGATCATTCCACCGGGCATCACGGTTAATCCGGACTATAACCCATTTGACCGCGACACCGGCCGTGAAACTCGAAGTGGGCAGGACCTAAGGCGAAACGTAAACCCGGGGCAGTGGGAGAAACTATTCCCATCAGAAAAAGATATTCCCCGAACAAAGGGTACAGGTGACGAAAAACAATATACCATTAGTCCCAACTGGGATCAAAAAAGACAAGATAACGGCCAGAAGTTTTTTCAACTTCACAACAGGTACATCATAACACCTGTAAAGTCAGGTATGATGGCCATCGATCAGCAGCGGGCACACGAAAGGGTATTGTACGAAAAGTTCCGGATCTGGTTGACAAACAAGTCGGCAGCTTCGCAACAATTGTTGTTTCCGGAAAATATCAAACTAAATGAGCATGATGCCGGTATACTCAGGGAAATTTCGGGCACCATAAAGGAATTGGGATTTGGTATTCACGAACTAACTGGGAATACCTTTGTTGTGGAAGCGGTTCCTGCTGACTTATCTGAAGATCCTTCGGTTCAGTCTGTAATTGAGGGAATTGTTGAAAACATGGAAAAAAACATCTCAGAATTAAGAAAAGATTTGCATCAACAAGTACTGAGATCCATGTCCAAACGAATTGCCATAAAGCACGGCAAAGCTCTCACGGTGGAAGAAATGACTGCACTGACCAACAGTCTGTTTGCCTGTGAAACGCCTCAATATACACCCGATGGTAAGCCGGTATTGCAGATCATTACCCTGGAAGAATTGTCGCAACGGTTCAAATAAAACAGAAATCGTATTTTTGTCTTTTCAATATTTCAACGCTCTGTTTTTGCTGTTTTTATGCTATATGAAAGCGATTGTTCAATTATTGACGGAGGTAACAGAACAACCTTAGCAAAACAGAGGATTTGATATGCTGATGCAAGCGAATTAATCGCATAAATAAGAGGGAGGGAACAAAATCGACAGCTAAACTTTTTTTCGATGTCGCTGTTTAATCCTTAGCAAACAATACTTTTATGATGCAATACAGACCTGCAGGATTTAGTCTAATGCCGATGATTGTCAAGAATCTACTGATAATCAATGGCTTGTTCTTTTTGGCCACAGTTACGCTGGCAGAAACCTTTCAGTTGGACCTCATCAAAACTTTGGGGCTTCACATGCCCGGATCGCCTGATTTTCAACCATTTCAGTTCATCACCCACATGTTTATGCATGCCAACCTTTCCCATATCTTCTTTAATATGTTTGCATTGTGGATGTTTGGCACAGCCATAGAGAACCTTATGGGACCAAAAAGATTTCTGACTTATTACCTGATTACGGGATTTGGTGCTGCTTTTCTTCATCTTGGCGTAAGCTATATAGAAATGCTCAGTTTGCGTTCCGAACTGCTTGCAGCGGGATACTCAGCCAGTGACCTCCGGCAGTTTATTGAAACAGGCAGGTATAGTGTTCTTCCCGGAGTTTCAGAAAAAACCCTGGTCAGTTACCTGACTAAATTTCTGATTCCTGCCGTGGGTGCATCCGGTGCAGTTTTTGGCATTTTGCTGGCTTTTGGTATGTTTTTTCCCAATAATTATATCTACCTGTTTTTTGCCATCCCGATCAAAGCCAAATATTTTGTTATGGCCTACGGTGCAATGGAACTATACTTTGGAATTGCCAACCGTCCGGGAGACAACATTGCCCATTTTGCGCACCTGGGTGGGATGGTTTTTGGTTTTTTGCTAATCAGGTACTGGCGGCGAAAAAGACATATTTATTATTGATTGATTTTCCATTATTTCCGTTTCATCATTTATGCAGCAATCTATTTTTCAAGAAATCAGAAATTTTTTCATACGCGGTTCCGTATTGTCGCGCTTAATAGGCATTAACGTTGCTGTGTTTATCCTGGTAAACCTTTTCAGGGTGTTTTTCTTTCTTTTGGATAACAGCGGAGCGGGAGAGGCATTGACACACTGGTTGGGTATATCATCCAATATTCATGTTGTGTTGCACCGGCCATGGACCATTCTCACATATATGTTTTTTCACCTGGAGTTCTTTCATATCCTCTTCAATATGATCGTGTTGTATGTAGGCGGGCGTTTGTTCAGTGATTTCATTGGTCAGGACAGGCTGACAATTACCTACCTTTTGGGTGGTATTGCTGGAGGTGTTTTTTATATCCTTTCATTCAATGTTTTTCCTGTATTCAGAGACGTTGTTGCCTATTCGGTTGCCTTAGGGGCTTCAGCGTCGGTGCTTGCCATTTTCATTGCCATAGCGGTTTATATGCCAAATTATCAGCTGCCATTGCTACTTTTTGGGCGCATTCGGCTGAAGTACATTGCTATTTTCTTTGTGGTGCTGGATGTGATCAGTATTGACAAGGGTAATCCGGGAGGGCACATTGCTCATTTGGGTGGTGCCACGTGGGGTTTTGTTTACGCCTCATTGCTGAAGGCCGGTAAAGATCCTGCACTGGTCATGGGTTTTTACCTGGGTAAGCTGGGTGGCATTTTCCGAAAGCAGCCGCGTTTTAAAGTTGAATACACCAGGGGGCGTCCGGATACAGATGACGATTACAACCGCAAGCGCGTTGAACACCAGAAAAGGATTGACCACATACTGGATAAAATATCCCAAAGCGGATACGATAGTCTTACCAAAGAAGAAAAAGAGATCCTGTTTCGGCAGGGTGACAAGTAGCCATTTCAAGCCATTGCATAAATATTTAACATGCCGTTTAAACTGATATCTGACTTTGTACCTACAGGGGATCAGCCTGTGGCAATATCCCAGCTGTCGCAAGGTCTCAGAGATGGTGTTCCTTTCCAAACCTTATTGGGTGTGACCGGCTCGGGCAAGACATTCACCATTGCCAATGTTTTGCAGGAAGTGCAAAGACCGGCGCTTGTGCTGAGCCATAACAAAACTTTAGCTGCCCAGCTTTACGGAGAGTTCAGGCAGTTTTTTCCCGAAAACGCGGTGGAGTATTTTGTTTCCTATTATGATTACTATCAGCCGGAGGCTTATTTACCCACGACAAATACCTATATTGAAAAGGATTTGTCCATCAATGATGAGATAGAGAAATTGCGATTGAGTACCACCAGCTCGTTGTTATCAGGCAGGCGGGATATTATTGTAGTTAGTTCTGTATCCTGCATTTACGGCATCGGCAACCCGGATGATTTTCACAGCAACACCATATATCTGAATACCGGGGATATTCTGAGCCGGAATCGCCTTTTGCACAAGCTTGTGGCAAGTTTGTACAGCCGAACCACACTTGAGTTTAAAAGAGGGAATTTTCGCGTACAGGGTGATACGGTAGATATTTTTCCTGCCTATGCTGACAAAGCTTGCCGGGTAACTTTCTGGGGGGATGAAATTGAATCGCTTACTTATTTTGAGCCGGAGTCCGGTCGTACCATCGAACCTCTGGATCACATGACCATTTATCCGGCAAATATTTTTGTTACTTCACCTGACCGGATGAAAACGGCTATCCGCAGCATCCAGGATGACCTGGTGGAGCAGGCGGCATTTCTCAGGAACCAGGGCAGGCAGCTGGAGGCGCAAAGACTTGAAGACCGTGTCAATTATGATCTGGAGATGATCCGGGAGTTGGGATATTGCTCAGGCATTGAGAATTATTCACGTTATTTTGATGGCAGGAAACCGGGAACCCGGCCTTTTTGTTTGTTGGATTACTTTCCGGACGACTACATTACTGTGATTGATGAAAGCCATGTGACAATCTCACAGATTCATGCCATGTATGGTGGGGATTTTTCCAGGAAGAAGAATCTGGTGGAATATGGTTTTCGTTTACCGGCGGCTTTAGACAACAGGCCCTTGAAGTTTCAGGAATTTGAGCAACTGATCAACCAGGCCATATTTGTCAGTGCGACTCCGGCAGATTATGAGTTGCACAAGAGCGAGGGTGTGGTGGTCGAGCAATTAATACGTCCGACGGGGCTGCTGGAGCCACCGGTGGAGGTAAGGCCCAGCCTTAACCAGATAGATGATCTGCTTGAAGAAATCAACCAAAGATCGGACAAAGGGGAGCGGGTTTTGGTAACTACACTGACCAAGCGCATGGCAGAGGAGCTTACGAAGTACCTTTCGAACGCAGGTGTCCAGTGCCGGTATATCCATTCTGATGTGGATACCCTGGAGCGTGTGGAAATTTTGAGGGATTTGCGTTTGGGGAATTTTGATGTGCTGATTGGTGTGAACCTTTTGAGGGAGGGTCTTGATCTTCCGGAAGTATCGCTGGTTGCGATCCTTGATGCCGACCATGAGGGTTTTCTCCGATCGGAGAGGTCTTTGATACAGACGGCGGGACGAGCGGCCAGAAATATCAACAGCAAGGTGATCATGTATGCAGATAAAATCACGCGATCGATGCAGGCCGCCATTGATGAAACTGACAGAAAGCGGGAAAAACAGTTGAAATACAACGAAAAACACGGTATTACCCCTGCCCAGATCAAAAAGTCGGTGGAGGCTATTCACGGGCAAACAAGCGTGGTGGACCGGAAAGAAAGGGTTTATGCTGACCCCGGACCAGCTGATATTGCTGCCGATCCTGTTGTTCAATACATGACCAGGGATCAGTTAAAGAAATCCATGAACCAGAGCAGGAAACTGATGGAGAAAGCAGCCAGGGAGCTGAACTTTCCGGAAGCGGCAAAATACCGTGACGAGATGTATGCCCTGGAGAAAATTTTCAAAGAAAAATTCCTATGATCACTTACAAGGAACTGATGGCAGTGCGTGATGCATTTTGTCCGATTTTCAATCCGGATCTGACACCGGACAATACCTTTATACTTGATCTCTCAGGTAAGAATGAAGAAATCATGGATCTGCTACCGGATGACTCTCATGAGCTGGAATCACACATCCGGTCTGTAATGGAAGCCTTGCAGGCCCGGTATGCCTACGGAGGATACATGGAGGACAGGGAAGTGTACCGCCGAAGCAAGCTTTTCGCCGGCCGGGGTGACAGGGCACGCAGCATACACCTGGGAATAGATGTCTGGGCACCGGAAAGAACCTTTGTACACCTGCCCTTTGACGGCCTGATTCACAGTTTTCAAAACAATGACACTTTTGGTGATTACGGGCCTACGATCATCGTACAACATCGGTTAAACCAAAAGGACTTTTTTACATTGTACGGTCATTTATCGGTTGATTCGCTTGATGGTTTGGAAGCAGGTATGCCTGTAAAAGCCGGTAATGTATTGGGTCGTTTGGGCAACCCGTCGGAAAACGGGAGCTGGCCTTCCCATCTTCATTTTCAAATCATAACCGATATGCTTGGGAAGCGGGGTGATTTTCCCGGGGTGGCCTTCCGTGAAGAGATGACTGAATACAAAAAGCTTTGTCCTGATCCGGCTGTTTTTTTTACCGGATTGTTTGTCAATTTGGCATAAAGTTTTTGTTGCTTTTTTGCTGTGTACATATATTCTTTATTTTTGTGTCGACTTATTGTTTTTTTTAAAACTAACCACATGGATATTTTTACAAAAGCGACGGCCAAAATGGGTCCTTTGGGGCAATATGCGAGCCAGGTGCACGGGTACTTCACCTTTCCCAAGCTGGAGGGTGAGATTTCCAATCGTATGATATTTCAGGGGAAAGAAAAGCTTGTATGGAGCCTGAACAATTATCTTGGTTTGGCCAATCACCCGGAGGTAAGAAGGACAGATGCCGAAGCTGCAGAGCAGTATGGTATGGCTTCTCCCATGGGTGCCCGTATGATGTCGGGGCAAACCGACCTGCATGAACAATTGGAGAGCGAACTTGCTTCCTTTGTGGGCAAAGAATCGGCATATCTTCTGAATTATGGTTATCAGGGAATGGTATCGATCATTGATGCATTGCTTGATCGCCAGGATGTTGTAGTATATGACTCTGAATCGCATGCGTGTATTATTGATGGTTTACGGATGCACATCGGAAAGCGGTTTGTCTACCCGCACAACGACATGGATTGTCTGCGACGGCAATTGGAACGCGCCACAAAGTTAGCCGGGACAACGGGTGGTGGTGTCCTTGTGATCACTGAAGGCGTATTTGGTATGTCGGGCGATCTTGGGAAGCTGGATGAAATAGTGGCCATGAAGAAAGACTTTAACTTCCGGCTGTTGGTTGATGATGCGCATGGTTTGGGCATCATGGGTAATACAGGTGCCGGCACCGGTGAACATTTGGGTGTGCAGGATGGCGTTGATGTATTTTTCGGAACCTTTGCCAAAGCTTTTGCCTCCATCGGTGCTTTTGTTGCCGCTCCCAAAGAGGTGATCACTTACCTGATGTATAACATGCGAAGTCAGATTTACGCCAAATCGCTACCGATGCCGCTGGTAGTGGGGGGATTGAAAAGACTGGAGTTGATCCGTACGAAGCCGGAGCTCAGGGAAAAACTTTGGACCATTTCCAGCGCACTGCAAAATGGCTTAAAAGAAAGGGGCTTCAATATTGGAAATACCGAGTCGCCGGTTACTCCGGTGGTGCTCAGCGGAGATACATCTGAGGGAACAAACCTGACGCACGATTTGCGGGAAAATTTCAATATTTTTTGCTCTGTTGTGGCTTATCCCGTTATTCCAAAGGGGATGATTATCCTTCGGTTAATTCCTACTGCTGTACACACGCTGGAAGACGTAAATTATACACTGGATGCGTTTTCACATGTAAAGGACAAGCTTGACAGGGGTGCTTATGCCACCGGAAAAATTGTAGACGTTCTTTAGTCTTTCCCGGCGAGTTTCATTACCACCGGTGCATGTGCCAGTTTGTCGGCAAGGTTTTTCAGCAACACTTTTTCACCAAGCTTGAAGGGCTTCATCCGGTCATTTGTATGTACCTTCCCTACATAACTGACGAGTAATTGTCCTTTGTTTCTGCTGCCTATTCTGATGGGGACCTTGTGATTCCAGTCAGTTTCATGGAAGCCGGGAGAGGCGTATTTTTTTCCCATAAATTCAATCTCCACGCGCATATCTTTACCGTGTCGCAGACCTTCCGGAATAATTCTCAGTGCCTTTGCAAAGAAACGCTCAGCCGGCAGTTCGGTGTCAGTAATCAACTCCTGCATGGCAAACATACTGTCGAGCTGTCTTACTTTTTGCACCAGGTAGCTGGTATACTTGTGCATTTTCTTCTCCAGTGTGATGTGATCGCTGACATCTACGATGGCAATAACCGCTCCCTGGGAGATCAGCTGTATATTGTCGGGGAAGCTAAAATAAAGCCCGGCCCAGAAAACCTCATCGTCCGCCCTGACAAGTTGGAGTTCTTGCCGGATCTGTTTGCCTGCACGCCTTTTCTTTAATCGTAATTCAATTTCTCCCGCTTCAGAAGACCCCAATGCATAGTCGGATAATCTGGAGCCAATAAGTTCTTCCGGGTCCAGATGAAGCAAGTCTGATGCACAACGGTTGGCAAATACAATGTGATGATTTTCATCTGTCATGATTACACCAACAGCGAGGTGTGAAATGACCTTGTTGCACATTTCCTCACATTCCATGAGTGCTTTGGCTGTTTTTTGACTTTTGATGGCTGTACGTCCCATCAGCTTCATTATTTTCCTTTTGGCTTTTTTTCTGTTGTGGAAATAGAGAAGAGCAGTAGCTATCCATAAGATGAACAGTACCGCCATAACAGCCAGCATGAGCTCTTTTGTAAAAAGCTCCGGATTGCTTTGCATCGCGATCATCATTTCGCTTTCAAAATTATACAATATGCTTTTTAGTAGAGTTTGGATCGTTTTACCAGGAATGACAGCAATACTTTTTCAAAACCCTCATTGATATTGAAAGGCACAAAGTCAATTTTGTATTGCATACATTTGAGCTTTAACTGATTAAAATAGGCTTCCATTTTTTCCACATACTTTTGCTTCAGGTCAGCCGGGTTCAGACGCACGGCATCACCGGTTTCCATATCAATAAATCTGAACGGCCGGTTCTGATAATCAAACTGCAATTCTTTTTCTCCTTCATAGACGTGGAAGAGAATTACTTCATGCTTATTATGTTTAAGGTGCTGCAAGGCTGAAAACATGGATTCCGGTTTGGCTTCATTATCCATCATATCGGAGAAAATAACCACCAGCGAGCGTTTGTGAATTTTTTCTGCAAGCAGGTGCAACATTTCGGCGGTATTGGTCTTTTTGAGCCCATTGGTGTCATCCTGGCGGTAATAATGGTCCAGTTTACCATATAGTATTTTGTGGTGTGTGCTGCTGGATCTTGCTGTGGTGTGCAGTTCCATTTTGTCGGAAACCACACTCAAACCCACAGCATCTCTTTGTTTTCTAAGCAGATACATCAGGGCAGCGGCACATTCGATTGAAAAACCAAGTTTTGAGTACTGCGTTTTTGTGGTCTCTTTGCCGGTAAAGTGCATAGATGAAGAGTTATCAATCACGATTTGGCAACGCAGGTTTGTTTCTTCTTCAAAACGCTTGACAAACAATTTTTCGGTACGGGCAAAAAGTTTCCAGTCAATATGGCGGGTACTCTCTCCGGGGTTGTAGATTCTGTGCTCGGCAAATTCGACGGAAAAGCCGTGGAAAGGGCTTTTGTGCATACCGGTGATAAAGCCTTCCACAACCTGCCGTGCCAGCAACTCGAGATTACCGAACCGTCCGGGAACTTCCGGATCAATTTTTTTTATCAAAAGACAAATAATTTAAAAGGCCGGGCATAATGGCCTCAACCAATTTGTTCGTAAATAAAGCATAAACATGCCAGACGGAACACTTGAAAAGTGGAATTACAGCAGTCCTTCAATTTTTCCTGCCAGCAAAGATTTTGGCACTGCCCCCACCTGCTTGTCAACCACTTCACCGTTTTTAAAGAACAGAATTGTAGGGATATTTCTGATGCCGTATTTCATAGCAACTTCCGGATTGCTGTCCACATCAATTTTTCCTACCACGACCTTGTCCTTGTATTCAACGGCCAGTTCTGATACGATGGGGCCTACCATCCGGCACGGACCGCACCATTCTGCCCAAAAATCAACCAATACAGGCTTATCAGCTTGTACTACATGTTCTTCAAAGTTAGCATCAGTGAGTTCGAGTTCCATAATGAAATTTTTATAGTTGGTAATGCTGCAAATATATTATTTATGTTGCAGATTGTTTCTAAAAAAGTACTAATTTAAACGATAATTTACGTCATAATGTTTTAGCAACTCCTGTAAAAAGCTCACAGGCTCAATTCGATAGTTTCGTGAGAGCATTTCAACGGAATTGTTATCAACGGGATCCACAAGATATATTTTAAGCTTAGCCTTGCCTTTGTGTCTTTCGGCAATGCTTTTCATTTTTTGGATGAGTTGCCGGTTGATATCGGCTACCGGCAGGTTAATCATCAGATCTGAGGCTTCACGTTCTGCCAGTTCACTCAGCAGGCTCATACTTTTCACCCTTATGTCCAGTTGATCAGGGTTTCTGCGGTTTGGCTGTACACGTGCATTCACCATAACGGCATTTTGCACTTCCAGGAAGTGCTTTACCTTCAGATAATCCTCGGCAAACACAAAGAATTGCATGGATTCAGAATAATCTTCGACTTGTACAGTGCCGTAAGGGTTGCCATTTTTTGTGTATTTATGCGACACAGCTGTGATGATTCCGGCAAAGCTGATTTCCTTGTTCTTCAGTGTCTGGGGGTTTTTCAGGTCTTCTATAGTGTGTGAGCAATAGCTGTTTATGTGGATTTTGAAATTATCCAGCGGGTGGCCTGAAATATACATTCCGGTGACTTCTTTTTCCTGCTTGAGCATTTCTATTGTGCTCCATACTTCACACCGGGGCATTTCCGGATCAGGGAAGTATACTTCGCTGGTTTCCTCAAAGAGGTTCATTTGAGAGGTATTTTCGCGCATAAGCACGTTTTGGGTATGCCGTATAATCCTATCAATAAATGTGGAGGCGCCATTGTCTTCGGAGTGAAAAAACTGTGCCCTGTGGACATTCTCAAAACAATCGAAAGCTCCGGCTTTTGCCAGGGATTCAAAAACGCGTTTGTTCACATTACGCAGATTGACCCGTTTGGCAAAGTCAAAAATACTTTTGAAGCTGCCATTTGTTTCCCTTTCATTGGCAATTGATTCCACGGCACCTTCACCGACGCCTTTAATGGCGCCAAGGCCAAAACGGATCTGACCCTTGTCGTTTACCACGAAATTAAATGTACTCTCATTGACATCGGGGCCGAGCACGGGAATTTTTTGCCGCTGGCATTCCTCCATGATAAAGGTGATCTTTTTGATCTCGCTGAAGTTGTTTGTCAGCACTGCCGCCATATATTCAGCTGTGTAATTGGCTTTCAGGTAAGCGGTTCGATAGGCTACCACAGAATAGGCTGCACTGTGGGAGCGGTTGAATCCATACTCGGCAAACCGGGCCATGGTGTCAAATATTTTCTGGGCTGTTTTTTTGTCAATGCCTTTGTTCAGGGCACCTTCGATAAAAAACATTTTTTGTTTATCCATTTCCGACTTTTTCTTTTTCCCCATGGCCCTTCTGAGGATATCGGCGGTGGCCAGTGTAAACCCGGCCATGATCTGGGCTGCCTGCATGATTTGTTCCTGGTAAACCATGATGCCAAATGTAGGTTTCAGGATATCTTCCAGCCATGGGTGGGGGTATTCAACTTTTTGCATGCCGTGCTTTCTTTTGATGTACATGGGTATATAGTCCATCGGGCCGGGCCGGTACAATGCGTTCATGGCGATCAGATCTTCAATATTGGAAGGCCTCAGTTCCTTAAGGTATTCGCGCATGCCCTGTGATTCAAACTGGAAGGTACCTATGGTATCACCGCGCTGATATAACCGGTATGTGGCTTCATCGTCAAGAGGGATTTTCTCTATATCGATTTTTGTTCCGTACCTTTTTTCTATGTTTTTTATGGCTTCTTTTATGATGGAAAGGGTTTTGAGCCCCAGGAAATCCATTTTGAGCATGCCAACCTTTTCCACATATTTGCCTTCATACTGTGTAACGGGCAGATTCGTATCCTTTTGTTTACTGAGCGGCAGACAGTCGATCAGATTGGATGGGCCGATGATCACACCGCATGCATGTACACCGGTTTGACGGTTTGAGCCTTCCAGGCTTTTGGCATATTTGAGGGTTTCTTTTACAATTTCAGGTGCATCTTGCAATGCCTTGTTAAGCTCCGGTACGTCTTTATATGCCTGCTCTAAAGTGGTACCCGGTCTGTCGGGGACCAGTTTGGCCAGGCGGTCGGCATCGGGAAGAGGTAATTTCAGCACACGGGCAACGTCTCTGATGGAAGATCGAGCCGCCATGGTACCGAAGGTGACGATCTGTGCCACTTTCTCACGACCGTATTTCTCAATGACATACTGTAGCACCCTTTCTCTGCCTTCATCATCAAAATCAATATCAATATCGGGCATGGAGATTCTTTCCGGGTTGAGAAAACGTTCAAAAAGAAGGTTGTACCTGATGGGGTCGATGGTTGTGATACCGGTTGCAAAGGCAACGGCGGAACCGGCTACACTGCCTCTGCCCGGTCCGACAGATACATCCATTTCACGGGCTTTGTTTATAAAATCCTGTACGATCAGAAAGTAACCTGCAAAGCCCATTTCACCGATCACTTTCAATTCAAAATCCAAACGTTCCCTGATGGCATCGGTGATTTCAGGATATAATTTTCCGGCACCTTCGTAAGTGAGGTGCCTGAGATAGTCGTTTTCCGAGGTAAAGCCTTCTGCAAGCGGGAAATGTGGCAACAATACTTTCTCTGCGTTGATATCATAGCTCTCCACCTTTTCGGCGATCTCCATTGTACCTTTGAGGGCTTCCGGTACATCTGAGAATAAGGCGGCCATTTCGTCGCGGGTCTTCAAATACTCCTGCCCGGAATAGCGCATCCTGTTGTCATCTTCAATATCACGACCGGTTTGCAGGCAAACCAGGATATCGTGCGCCCTGGCATCATCCGCGTTGATAAAATGGCAATCGTTGGTGGCAATCAGAGGCAGGTTATGTTTTTTGGCAAAACCTATCAGTACCCGATTTACCGTTTCCTGTTCTTCAAGCCCATGACGTTGCAGTTCCAGGTAAAAGTCATCCTTAAAAACATCCAGATACTCCATCAGGACGGCTTCTGCGGCTTCTTCCCCTTTATTCAGAATGGTTTGTGGTATTTCTCCGCCAATACAGGAAGATGTGGCAATGAGGCCTTCATGATGGCGAAAAAGAAGTTCTTTATCAATACGTGAGGTGTAATAAAACCCTTCCAGGAAAGCAAGTGAGCAAAGACGGGAAAGGTTACGGTATCCCTGCATGTTTTTGGCCAGCAAAATCATGTGATAGCCGCTTCTGTCTTCTCTGCCTTGCCTATCCTGCATGCGGCCATCAGTGACATACATCTCGCAACCGATAATCGGTTTAATGCCTTGCTTTTTTGCTTCTTCCATAAATTCCGGAACCCCATACATATTGCCGTGGTCAGTGATGGCCAGTGCCGGCATGCCGTCGTCGGCAGCTTTTTTGACCAGGGGAGCAATTGCAGAAGCGCCATCAAGTATGGAGTATTGTGTATGTACGTGTAAATGAGTAAAGTTTGTTTCAGACATGTATCAGTATTTTCAAACTTTAAAAATACATAAAAACTGAGAGCCGGGAGGTGTTTTTTTCATTATGTATTTTTTTAATTGAAAAAAAAAGCGGATATTTGCACCCTCTTAAAAATTAGTGATTTAACTTTAAAACAAGCAAAAAAATGCCAACAAAGATCAGACTACAGAGAAAAGGTAAAAAGGGGCAACCCTTTTATCATCTGGTAGTTGCGGATGGTCGTGCACCCCGGGACGGAAGATTCATTGAGAGACTTGGCACTTACAACCCCATGACGCATCCTGCTACCATAGAAATCAATTTTGACCGCTCATTGTATTGGGTTCAGGTTGGAGCACAACCCACCGATACAGCCAGAAGCATTTTGTCGAACAAAGGCGTCATGTTGAAGCATCATTTACTGAAAGGTGTAAAGAAAGGCGCCCTTACAGAAGAGCAGGTTGAAGAAAAATTCCAGGAATGGCTCAAGGAGAAAGATGCCAAGCTGGAACAAAGCAAAAAAGATGCTGACCTTTCTGATAAAGAAAAGAGAAAGCAACAGCTGGAAGCCGAAAGAAAGATAAATGAAAGCCGTGCCGAAGAAATTGCCAAAAAAAGGGCAAAAGAGAACCTGAAGATGGAAGAAAAAAAGGCTGAGGTGGATGCACCTCCTGCAGGTGAGATAGCAACCCCGGAAGAGGCAAAGCCTGACGAAGAAACCAAGGCTCCCGAAGTAAAGGCTGAAGAAAAAGTTTCAGAAGAAAAAGCTTCAGAAGAAAAAGCTTCAGAAGAAAAGGCAGAAGAAACCGGTAAGGAGGAATAAACAAGCCCGGCTTCTTATTTATAAAAGCATCCGGAAAAAAGCATAAGCTTTTGACATAATCCCATATATCCTCATTCATCATTATGAAGAAAGAAGAATGTTTTTATTTGGGATACATTATAAAAACAGTTGGTATAGAAGGAGAGCTGGCTGTTTTTATTGATGTTGATGATCCGGAATCGTATGAAGTAATGGAATCAGTTTTCGTTGATATTGACGGAAAACTGGTTCCATTTTTTATTGAAGAGATCACCATCAAATCAACCAAAGGCGATGCGCTGATAAAGATGGAAGAAGTGGAGGATGTTGATGGTGCCCGTCATTTATGTCAGCGTGATATGTATCTGCCGCTGGAATATCTTCCCCCGCTGCCAGACGAGCAAAAATTTTATTATCACGATCTGGCAGGCTACACCGTTTTTGACAGAGCGGGCGAAGAGATTGGCATTGTAAGAGAAATACTCGATTATCCGGGAAATCCTGTTTTCAGCATAGTTAAAGCTGATCAGGAGATACTTATCCCCGTTGCAGATGAGCTCATCATTAAGATAAACAAGGACAAGAAAAAGATTGTGCTTAACCCGCCGGAAGGTTTGCTGGATTTATACTTGTAAGCATCCCACTAAGCTGTGTTGTAATCATACAGGCGAAAATACTGCATAATTATTTTTGATGATACAGGTTATGCAAGATTGGCATACACATTTGATGTTTACACTTGTTAAATCGCAGCAATTTGTGTGATCATACTTTTAGCTCTTCTCCTTCCGTTTTGGCAATGATTACTGCGCCGCATGAGTCGCTCCAGATATTGACGGATGTTCTGAACATATCAAGAATACGTTCGACGGCGAGGATCAGTCCGATTCCTTCCAAAGGCATACCCAGCACCGACAGGATGATAGTAATCACCACGAGTCCGGCCATAGGCACACCGGCAGCACCTATGGAGGCGAGTAATGCAGTGAGTACTACGATTAGTTGCTGCAAAAAACTCAGTTCAATACCATACACCTGCGCGATAAACAAAACGGACACGCACTCATAAAGTGCTGTGCCGCACATGTTGACTGTTGCTCCAATGGGCATAACAAAGCTGGTGGTTTTTTTGGAGACGCCGCTATTCTCTTCCACTGCCTTCATGGCCAGGGGCAGGGTGGCGCTACTGCTGGAGGTGGTAAATGCGGTGAGCAGTGGCACCGTCATCGCTTTAAAATGTTTTCGCGGATTTGACTTCCCGATAAATCGCACCAGAAGCGGCAAAAAGATCATGGAATGGATCATGAGGGCCACGATTACGGTGATCATATACATACCCATGCGGCTGAAAATATTCAGCAGATCGTGTGCATGTTCGGCAACTATGCCAGAAACAATGCCAAATATGCCAAGAGGGGCAAATCGAATAACAAACATGGTGATGCGCATCATGACTTCAAATACTGCATTGAAACCTTTTTCCAGCGGTTGCCTGTATCTTTCAGAAATCTGAGTGGCAAAAAAACCAAAAAGGATGGCGAAAAATATGATTGATAACATATCTGTTTCGGCCAGTGCACGGAATATATTTGTTGGAATGATGTTCATCAGGGTTTCAGCAAAGCTGGCAACACCTGCATCAAGTACCACTCCTTCTTCTGCCAGACCCAGGTCTGCTCCTACACCGGGTTTGAAGATATTCACCACTACCAGTCCGATTACTGATGCAACAAGGCTGGTGCCGGCGTAATAGCCAAACGTCTTACCACTCATTCGACCGAGGTTTTGTGCGCTGCCTAAACCAATTACACCGGCAACAATGGATGAAAAGATCAATGGGGCAATGATCATTTGCAATGCCCGCAAAAACAAATCACCAAGCCAGGTAATATAAGCTACCTGTTCCGTAAAGAAGTAACCGAATAATACACTTAAGCCCAAAGCTATCAAAATTTGCCAGTGTAGTTGTATTTTTCTCATCAGGATAATGTTTTAGTCCATTGTCAAATCTTTAAGAAGACGCGCATTCAGGATTATTCGCACAGGTGCGATATAATTCACCTTTGGTTCACGCTAACAGGGGGCAATATTACAAAATAAAAACATATTACTGTACATTGATATCTATCCTGCATTATTCACAAAAAGCAAACAAATTGTTGTATCTAATTGATTAAAT
>REEA01000062.1 GCA_007695305.1 Bacteroidia bacterium | reverse complement strand
ACCGGCTGTCCCCGCTGAGATCGCGGGCCCCGATTTTGACAACCAGGTAACCATCTTTGCAAAATTCGCAGAGCAACACACCGGGTATGTAGTCAACCTGAAGACAAAATTAAATGACACGGGTGAATACTTCCCAACACCACCGGTGCATAAAATACTGGACGTAAATGGAGACGGCACCTCCGGAACATATTTGCATAACGAAAATGTACTGGTTGCTGCGGAGCCTGAATGGGGATATTCCTTTCAGCATTGGAAATACCTCAATGGTTCATGGATCATTCAAAACCAAACCTTTATACATAAAGTAACTGAGCCTGCAACCCTGGTTGCCGTTTTCACAGCTGCTGAATATCAGTTGCATGTGGAAGCAACCGAAGGAGGAACAGCAGAAGGTGGGGGATTATTCACCCGTCTTTCCGAAGAAATCGGTGAACCATTTGTCTCGGCCGGGGCCGATCCCGATTATGAATTTGTAAACTGGACCGACGAGCAGGGAAATATCATCAGCAGTGAGGAAGAATTCCAGTATTTTGTGACAGAAAATGTGTTCGAATCAGGACCCTATGAAATTACACTGACCGCAAACTTTATACTGAAAAGCAGAGATCTGCTCTTCAATATTCATGGGATACATAATGATGATGCCGTCATCACACTGGATGATATGATTAATGATCCCGGAAATTATTTATTTGAAAATGTGCCATTTGGAACACATAACTATACTGTTGAAGTACCAGGTTTTAACAACTACTATGGAGTGGTTTTGGTGAATGAAACAACAGAAGATCAGATAGTTGTTGAATTTGTGCAGTGTCCGCCACCGGCAGTGGAGGTTTTTGTGATTTCAACGCAGCTGGCAGTGCAGGCAGATGCTGAAGAATGGGAGTTGAGATTATATGAGCTATCGGATGTCAATGGTGAAGAGGTTACTCAACTTGTATATGGACCCGTTTTGCTGGAGGGCGTTTATGAATATCTTGTGGAAGATATCAATCCGGACAATACGTATCTTCCTGCGATCAGGGCCATTTGTCACGAACCGGGTTTCTCTGTTTTCAGCAAAAGCGTTCCAAACCCCTCTGCCATCAACACCGTGAAGCCTGGTGATGTGGATGGTGATGGACTGATTACGGCCATTGATGTTAATCTTATCTCTGCGTATATCAACAACATGCTGGGTAATAGGCCCGTCATAATGAATGCATTGGAACTGATCGGCCTTCAGGGCCCCGTATTCATCTTTGATGCGGCTGATATTAACCCTATGCCCAACGGACAGATCGGGGACGGCATTGTTGACATTCTGGATGTGGTGGCATGGACCAATATATGGCTGAATCAATTCTATAACAATAACAAGGGTATACTAACAAAACATGCCGACATTTTTATTTCATCAAACATAGCCAGCCTGGAAAGTGATGGTATGGTGTCGGGAATTCAATTCGAGATGCATGGAAAGAACCTGGAATACATCTCACTTCATTCATTATTGCCCGGATATAGCCTGTCCTGGAATATAAAAGATAATTTGCTAAGCGGTGTTTTGTTCAGTCTTGAAGGTAATCCTATCCCAAAAGGAATGGTTGATATCATGGAAATAGTAAACGGACAAAACCTTGAGTGGGGTCAGGTGCAGGCAGCAAATATCTATGCCCAGCCTGTCCTGGTTTATACGTATGATACGGAAACAAGCGTAGATGAAACAGCAGATTTTGTGTCAGAGATAAACGTGTATCCTAACCCTTCGCAAGGCCGGTTCAGAACAGACATCCACATTCCAGGCCCTGCCGATCTAAACCTTGTGCTGTATGACCTTGGCGGCAGACAAATCAGCAGCAAACAAATTGCTGTAAACGGAGGTTATGAATCGGTCAGCTGGAATGAAACAATTAAACCGGGATTATATATCCTGAGAGCATTTGTCAAACCATATGACCTATCAAATAAACCGCATACAAAAGAAATACGGGTTGTAATAACGCATTAAGCATGTTTATGTAAAGTTTAATATATCATTTTGACGTTTGATTGTTTGATTGGCCGGGGCTGCTTCACGTTTATGGAAGCAGCCCCATGCTTTTTAAATGATAGTGATTTTAGCCTAAATAATTTCCAAACATGTACATCTTATTTCCCGCAAAATATAGGCTAACATGAAATCACAGCAAAAAAAGCCTCGTCCTGCATCAGAAAAAAACATAAAAAATCAAAACATAAACACTTCGCTATTGTTAATCGTCAGGGAAAATGATAATTTCGCCGGCACAAAACGCATGCAAATGAATAAGAAGCACTGGCAAAATATCTGGGTCTATATCGCCATCCCGGCGATTATGCTTCTTTATTACAATCAGTCAGCCAACTGGCACTACCATATTACCGGTGAAGGGATTATAGTGGAGCATGCGCACCCTTTCAGCAACAGTTTGATTCCCGACACTCCTTTTCAGGACCATGAGCACAGCGACTTCCAATATCTTGTGCTCGCGCAGCTAATGCATGCCCTGGGGCTGATTGTAGTGTTGCTTTTGTTTCTCGGAATTCTGTTTCAAAACAGAAACAGAAATACACCTATACCGGCACCGCTTTTCTTTGCAGGTATTATAAACACACCAAACCCAACAAGGGGGCCTCCACCTGGCCATCGCCATTAAATTACCCGAAACGGGCAAATGATTCCCCACCCCTGTGTGGCCACCCCCGGAAGTCTGCATACAACAATACCGGATAAAGGGTGTAATGCATTGTCCGTTAAGGTTGCGCTCAAGTGCACAGTCATCCAGTCAATCATATTCACAATCAGAAAATCAATGTTATGAAAAACATAATTATCCCGTTATTTCTTTTTTTGTTTGTTTTTACAAATCAGGCAAGGGCGGTTGAACAGCAGCGGCCGGCGACCGACGCCAACGTTTTCGGGCATATTATCAATACCGAAACCGGAGAACACATCCCCTTCATTAATATTTTGGTAGAAGGCACCCGTATTGGTACCATCACCGATGCATCAGGGCACTACCTCCTCACAAACCTGCCTCCGGGTGAACACCGGCTGATTGTACAGGGCCTTGGTTTTGAAACAACCTACAAATCGTTTGTTGCTGTGAAGGATGTCAGCATTGAGGTGGATGTGGAGATCCGGCCCACTGCTATCGACCTGGCAGAAGTGGTGTTCACGTCCTCCCCCACCCGCAGTGGCTTTCGTTACCAGCCCGATCAGGCCTTCCTTGGTGAAGCGCTGCAGCGTCGCAGCGAAGCTTCATTTGGCGAGATGCTCAATTCGGAGCTCGGGGTGAATATGCGGTCACTGGGCTCAGCCCCATCACGACCTGTCATCCGGGGACTTGATGGTGACCGCATCCTTGTGCTGCAAAATGGGGAGCGCATGGGAGACGTGTCAGAAACAGCGGCCGACCACAGCATTTCACTGGATCCACTGGCTGCCAGCCGTGTTGAAGTCGTAAGAGGACCAGCAAGTCTCTTATACGGATCCAGCGCCCTTGGAGGTGTGATAAACCTCATCACTACCGACATCCCGGAAGATTGGGATATGGGTGTCTCAGGGATACTCTCCGCACAGGGGGCTACTGTCAATGACATGGCTGCCGGCTTTGGAAGATTTACCTACGGAAATGAAAACAGGGCTGCAACAGCACGTTTCTCCATGCGGCAATCCGGCAATATCAACACCCCGGAAGGAATCATTACCAGTACTTCCATGTCAAATTATGATGGATCGGCAGGAATGGGTTTTACCGGTGACGGCCTGAATGGCGGATTCAGTGCTTCTTTCACCGGGCAAAACTATCAGATTCCCGAATCAATGGAAGAAGACGAAAAAATAGAGATCCGCATGCAACGACAGGGCTTGCAGGGAAACCTGTATCGCCAGCGCGAAGGACTGTTCGACAGGGCGCAATTGAGATTCAATGCCTCCCGCATGTTTCAGCAGGAAATTGAGATGGAACTCGAAGAAGACGGCAGTTGGGATGAAGATGTCGAACTGGAATATGAAAAATACACGTTCAGCTCTACCCTCACCCTGCAGCACCGTCCTGTAGGTTCGCTCGACAGGGGCGCCATCGGGTTTAACCTCTACGGTCATCATATGGACGTTGGCGGTGATGAGGCCTTTACTCCGGGTGAAAGAAGGATTACTATTGCCTTGTTCACTTTCCAGGAGGTGCCCCTCACCAACAGATTCCGATTGCAGGGAGGACTCCGGCTCGATTACCAAAACACGGCCGCCATTGCCAATGAACTCTTTCCCGACATCAACATTTCAAGACATGCACTCAATTACTCCAGCTCCATTGGACTCAACTTCAGGCCCTTTCAAGGTATGGAAATTGGAGGGCAGTTTGCCCGTTCACACCGGAACCCGGCCATCGACGAACTCTTTGCCGATGGCCCGCACCTCGGGGCAGGGGTGTATGAGATCGGAGACCCCGACCTGAGAGATGAAATCGGACAAGGTGTGGATCTCTTTATGAACTATAAGAATGAAAAAATTCAGTTTGAAATAGCCGGTTATGTGAACCACTTCTACAATTTTATCATCTTTCAGCCAACCGGTCAAACCGATGAAGGCTCAGGCTACCCCATCTTCCGGTACGAAGGAGATGAGGCAAGGCTTGTGGGCGGAGAAATCGGGTTCGGTTATACACCCACTGAAAAACTCTCCCTGGGACTGGGAGCGGATTATGTGAACGGCCGGCGCAACGGCAATGGCGATGATTACCTGCCTTTTATTCCACCATTCCGCGTCATGGCCAATGCAGAATATGACTTTGGCTCTTTCTGGCTTGGAGGCAGGGTGCAGCTGGTTTCAAAACAAGACCGCGTGGCACCGGAAGAAGAAGTGACCAAAGGTTATACCATCGTCGGAGCACAAGCCGGCTACCGTCTTGATTTCTCCGGAAGGCACGTGATCATCCTGCGCGCCGATAATATTCTGAATGAAGCTTACAGGGATCATCTCTCAAGAATTGAAGACAGAAATATCGTGATGCCGGGCAGAAATTTTAATCTCGCATATCGCTGGTATTTTTAGTTTTTTGGCACAGTATTTGATGCCTAATAAAAGTGAATTGGTTTCGTTTTAATACCTACCTTTACACTTCACGTTGTTTTGGTTAATGGATGCAGAAGCCCGGCCACTCAAGCCGGGCTTCTGTATTTATGTCCACAGGAGAAAAGGCGATTTATTCCTTATCTTTGCAGGAAACAACGCCTTATGTCTGAAAAAAAGAAACTCCTGTTGCTTGACGCCATGGCCCTCATTTACAGGGCATATTATGCACTCAACCGAAACCCGCGCATCAATTCCAAAGGGCAAAATACTTCAGCAATTTTAGGATTTGCCAATACGCTTACCGAAGTCCTCAAAAAGGAAAAGCCAACCCACATCGCCGTGGCATTCGACTCCATAGCCCCAACGCTCCGAAAAACAGACTTTGCCGATTACAAAGCCAACAGGGAAGATATGCCGGAAGACATTGTCGCTTCATTGCCATTTATCCAACAGTTGCTCGAGGGGTTCCGCATCCCTTTGCTGATGGCTGACGGTTATGAAGCCGACGACATCATCGGCACCCTTGCCAAAAAAGCCGAGAAAGAAGGCTATACTGTATATATGATGACCTCCGACAAGGATTTTGGGCAGCTGGTTTCTGAAAATATACTCATGCTGAAACCCGCGCAAAGAGGAAATGAGGCTGAAATATGGGGAGTGAAAGAGGTCTGTGAGCGCTTTGGTATCGAAAAACCGGAACAACTCA
Organism: Bacteroidia bacterium; assembly: GCA_007695305.1. Taxonomy (GTDB): domain Bacteria; phylum Bacteroidota; class Bacteroidia; order Bacteroidales; family UBA7960; genus PUPG01. The sequence continues at coordinate 16,608 of REEA01000062.1, read as the reverse complement.
TCGATATTCTCGGACTCTGGGGCGACTCCTCCGACAACATACCCGGTGTGCCCGGAATCGGAGAGAAAAAAGCCAAAAACCTGGTGCGTGAATTTGGCTCCATAGAAAATTTACTGGCCAACATCGGCCAGGTAAAAGAAAAGCGAAGCAGGGAGAGCCTCCGGGAAAACAAACAACAGGCTCTTTTATCTAAAAGCCTGGCTACCATTATGCTGGACGTTCCATTAGATTCAACCATCGATGATTTTGAACGAAAAGAACCCGACCCCGATAAACTGCTTCCCCTCTTTGAAGAACTTGAATTTAAAACTTTCGCGAAGCGTGTTTTTTCAGATACGGATATCATCCCTGAAGAAAAAGCAAAAGCAGCAATACAGACCAGCGGTCAAATGGGGCTGTTTGACGATGTAAATACATTCGCCGATCCTCAGGAAGAAGCCAAACGTCGTCTGAAAGAAATAAGCACCGAAAACAACTATCACACCCTTACCACTGAAAAAGAGATCAACGAACTGACAGGCAGACTGGAAAAAGCAAAAATGTTTTGTTTTGACACCGAAACAACAGGTCTTGAAAGCACAGTAGCTCAATTGGTGGGCATCGCGTTTTGTACGAAAAAAGGGACCGCCTGGTATGTGCCCTTCCCCGAAAACCAAGCGGAGGCAAACCAACTTGCCAGGCGATTTCAAAAAGCTTTTGCAGATGAGACCATCGAAAAAACCGGACAAAATCTGAAGTTCGACATCAGCGTTTTGCAACCATACGGCATTGAAGTAAAAGGCAGGTTATTTGATACCATGCTGGCCCACTACCTGTTACAACCCGACATGCGCCATAGCATGGATGTGCTCGCGGAAAACTACCTGGGCTACCGCCCGGTGTCCATCGAAAGCCTCATCGGGAAAAAAGGGAAGTCGCAAAAAAGCATGCGCACCGTGCCCGTTGAGGTCGTAGCACCCTACGCCTGCGAAGATGCCGACATAACACTGCAATTGCGCGGGGTGTTCGAACCCATGCTGAAAGAACAAAATCTTCTAAAGCTGTTTTATGACATAGAAACACCGCTGATTCCCGTGCTGGTCGGCATGGAGAGAGAAGGTGTACGCATCGACAAAAAGGCACTGAACGACTACGAAAAAGTCCTCACCAAAGGTATTGAAGAAGCTGAAAAGGATATTTATGAAATGGCCGGCGTTTCATTCAACATCGGATCACCAAAGCAACTGGGCGAAATACTCTTTGACCGTCTGAAAATCACCAGCAAGGCAAAACGCACAAAAACCAGGCAATACAGTACCAGCGAAGATGTGTTGTCCAAGCTTCGGGACAAACACCCCATCATAGAAAAAATACTGGAATACCGTTCTCTGTCAAAACTGAAGTCCACTTACGTGGAGGCATTGCCAAGGTTGATTTCGGAACAGAGCGGCCGCATACATACTTCGTTTAACCAGGCCGTTGCAGCCACCGGGCGCTTGTCGTCAAATAACCCGAACCTGCAAAACATCCCCATCCGAACGGAAGAAGGCCGGTTGATCCGGAAAGCCTTTGTGCCCCGCGACGACAACCACATACTGCTGGCAGCAGACTATAGCCAGATTGAACTGCGCATTATTGCTTCACTGAGTGAAGACAAAGCAATGATGGAGGCATTTCGCAACAACCTGGATATCCATACTGCCACAGCAGCAAGGGTTTATGACATTCCGCTGGAAGAGGTATCCAAAGAAATGCGCAGACACGCCAAAACAGTCAATTTCGGGATCATTTACGGCATTTCAGCCTTCGGCCTGTCTGAACGCCTCAGTATTCCGCGGCAGGAAGCGGCAGACATCATCAATCAATATTTCCTCAAATACCCCGGGGTAAAGACATATATGGACAAAAGCATTGCCTTTGCCCGCGAACACGGTTACGTGAAAACAATGATGGGCCGGAGAAGGTATGTTCGCGACATCAACAGTTTAAATAATGTGGTTAAGGGTTACGCGGAGCGGAATGCCATCAACGCGCCGGTGCAGGGTACAGCCGCCGATATGATCAAAATCGCTATGATCAGTATTCATCAGGCGATGCTGGAACAAAAAATGAAAAGCAAAATGATCCTCCAGGTCCATGACGAATTGGTGTTTGATGCCCGTAAAGATGAACTGGAAACATTAAAAGCCATCATTGAAGATAAGATGAAGTCGGCCATTCAACTAAAAGTCCCCGTTGTGGTAGAAATGAATGCAGGAAGCAATTGGTTGGAAGCGCATTGACCCCACTCGCGCGGGCACTTCTTACCAATTGCTTAGTACCGCTTTACCGGACAGCCTGCCCGGTCCCTTCTCCGGGTGTTCAACCGGCCAAAACGCTTTTGTAATGACGGTATCTTTCAAGGATTTCACTCACATAATGATAGGGTTCGGAACCCCTTGCATAACCGTGACGAACAACCGGGTCAAGATAATATTTTGGGTCTGATTTGTTGAGCAGATAATAGTCAACACTACCTCTCCAGATGTTGGGGTCCTGACCGAATTTTTCGGCAAGCCGTCTGGCGTCAAGTACATGCCCGAGCCCCACATTGTATGATGCGAGAACAAACTTTTTCCTTTCGGCCTCATCAGGAATTTCTTCTGTCAGGCGTTCGTCAATCCACTGTAAATACCTGATACCTGCCGAGATATGTTCCCTGACCGATGCATCGGGCGACACGTTTAAAAATTCTGCCGTACCCGGCATCAGCTGCATGATGCCAAACGCGCCGGCCCACGAAACAGCCGAAGGGTTAAAACGCGATTCCTGGTATGACAAAGAAGCAATCAAACGCCAGTCCCAGCCAATGATATCAGCATAATGCTTGAAATAATCATCAAATACGGAAATTTTCCCGCCGCCGAGGGAGTGAAGCTCGCTCTTTGCAATGAATACACTACGCGGATTATTGAAGTACTTATTATAAATTTCCGCGTATTGACGTGTTGTTATAAACTCCGACAACCATGCATTTACTGCATGTAACAGATCATCGGCACCATTCCGTATGGCCCATGAAAGATTTTGCTCAAAACTCAGCGGGGTACCCGTATCGATATTGGCATAATATATTTCATTCAACCTGGCAAGATTGTCATCACTCACTGTATAGTCAATCTCTCCCCGGGCAACCTCCTCTATCAATTGTTCCACCGTTTTGTCCCTTTCCACAACAACAATTGTGTCACCAATTTCATCCATCAGGTGCACCAACCTTGCCTTGTAGGCCGAATTACGCGGAATATGAATGGTTTTGCCCCCCAGGTCCAACTGTGAGCGAATCAAATAATCTTCAATATCGGATGAACGCATGGTATACCAATTGTCCGGTTTCTTCTGCACCAAAACCTGCCTTGTTTGGCTGTGCGGGACGGTAAAAGTCATCTGTTCACGCCGGGAATTGGTAACTGTCAGGTTTTTTGCAATGATGTCAAAACCTTCCGGCGCATCCAGCCTCCCGATGCTTTTTTCCAGATCGTTGTTTAACGACAGCTCAAGGTCAACACCGATGTGCGCGGCAAAGTGCCTGAGCAAATCCAGGTGAAAGCCCATGGGTTCTCCGCGATAAACAAAATAATTGGTAGAACTATAGTCTGTGGTTGCCCGCAGGACACCACGCTCAATAATGTCGGTCAAATCAAAAACTTGCTGCTTCTCTTCCTCGATTTGCAAACCTTCTTCAGCCTTGAAGCCAAGGATGGTAAAAACTACGGCAATAATCAGAAGGGGAACCGCAACGAAGAGAATACTTTTTTTTCGTTGTCTGCTCATGAATAATACTATTCGTGCATAAAAAAGGCTGCAAAGTTACAAAAAATTATTAAATGTACAGCCAATGTTAATTAGTTGATTTTTAGCTAAAATAAGTTTTATCATCACAAAAATTACTTGCTCTTTCAACAAAGAAGGAACAACATACAATACGAATTGTTTTGAAATTTGGTATGTTCTGATAATTATTTTTATTTGTTTTATGAAATAACCCCTCGCCCTGTTCGTAAAACCGGACAGGAAATACTTTTGTGATTTCATAAAAAAAATGTAGGTTTGATCCTGAAAAGACATGTTGGCAAAGACCGGGGGCGTATTTGCCTAAAGAGCTGAAATTAAACAATTTATTTTATTATGCTGTTTAAAAATGTGATTGGGCTTGACACATTGAAACAACGCCTCATAAACAACGTGGAACAAAAGCGAACAGGGCACGCGCAGTTGTTTTTGGGCAGTGACGATTCCGGCACCCTGGCCATCGCGCTGGCTTTTGCCCGTTATGTGCAATGCCGCGACAGAGGCCCTCAGGATGCTTGCGGGACTTGTTCGTCGTGTGTAAAATTTGACAAGTTGGCACACCCTGATTTGCACTTTTTCTTCCCTTCGGCTCCAAACCAACTGCACAAAGATAATGTCAGCAGCAAACTGTTTTTGAACGAGTGGCGGGAAATGCTCAAAACAACACCCTATTTTTCATACTATCAATGGCTAAACAAGCTGGGGGTGGAAAACAAACAGGCGATTATCAATGCGGAAGATTGCAACAACATTATTCGTGCCCTCGGTTTTAAAGCCTATGAAAGTAAATATCGTGTGGTACTTATATATATGGTGGAAAAACTTTTTCATTCTGCCGCGCCAAAGCTGCTAAAAACCCTTGAAGAGCCACCGGAGAACACCCTTTTTCTGATGGTGTCAGAAAACAAAGACCGCATTCTGAACACCATCCTGTCCCGGGCACAATTGATCCATGTTCCAATGATTGATGAGCAGGATGTAGCCAAAGGACTCGCAGAACAATTCAATATTGAACCGCAAAAAGCAAGACAGGCCGCTTTTTTGTCCGGCGGAAGCATTACTGAGGCTCTAAAACTGTGCCGGACAGACGAGGGTCAAATGGCAGATTTTGAATCATTCAGAGAATGGATGCGCTATTGCTACAAAAACGATGTACAAAAAATTTTAACATGGGTTGAACATATCGCAAGGGCCGGTCGTGAAAAACAAAAATCATTCTTTCAATATGGATTAAAAATATTCAGGACTTGCCTTTTGCATAATTATAATGCGGAAACCCTCATCAGGCTTGATGGTGAGGAGCAACTCTTTGTAAAAAACTTTGCACCATTCGTAAATCATACCAATACGCTCCAGATTGTGGAACTGTTTAACACGGCTATTGCCCACCTCGAAAGAAATGCAAATCCGAAGATTCTGTTTGCCGACCTATCGTTCAGCCTTCACAGACTAATGCATATCAAGGCAGCTTAACATCAAGTAATTTACTAACTTTGTGCATTAAATCAGAATAAGCCTTGGAAAAAGATAACCAACAAACGTTTTTATCAAGAGGGTGCTATTGTGCTCCGCAACCACATACGCGTCAATTGGATGTTTTCCGGCATTCCTGTAATAAACTGGATGCATTCGACTGGCTGAAAAACATTAAACCTTCTGAAATATCTGCATCCGCTGACATTGTTGAAGTTCGTTTTAAAAACAGCCGGAAAGAGTTTTTCAGAGCCACCCCTGACCTGGACCTCCGCGTAGGTGATATTGTGGCCGTGGAAGCCTTGCCGGGACATGACATTGGTATCGTTACACTGACAGGCGAAGTGGTCAAGCTTCAAATGAAAAACAAAAAAGTGAACCCCAACAGCGAAGACATAAAAAGGGTTTACCGAAAAGCCAAAGTTTCCGATGTCGAAAAATGGGTTACCGCTGTTAAACAGGAAAATTCAACCATGTATAAATCCAGGGGGATCGCCCTCTCACTGAATCTGGACATGAAAATCAGTGATGTTGAATACCAGGGTGATCATACCAAGGCCATTTTTTATTATACCGCCGACGACAGGGTTGACTTTCGGGAACTCATCAGGGTGTTGGCCGACACATTCGCTGTCCGCGTTGAAATGCGACAAATCGGCATGCGCCAGGAAGCCAGCCGGCTGGGCGGAATAGGATCGTGTGGACGCGAGCTGTGTTGTACCACATGGCTCACAAAGTTTAAATCCGTTTCTACAAATAGCGCAAGAACACAACAGCTTTCGCTTAACCCCCAAAAACTTGCCGGACAGTGCAGCAAACTAAAATGCTGTATCAACTATGAAAACAGCTGCTACCTCGATAGCCTAAAAAACTTTCCGGACCTTGAAAAAGAACTCGTAACCAAAAAAGGCATTGCCGTTTATCAAAAAATGGATGTGCTGAAAAAACTCATCGGCTATCAATATAATGATAATCCCGGCCACATCATTATGGTTACAACAGAGCGGGTAAAACAAATTCAGGAACTCAATGCCAAAAACATACAGCCTGATGACCTCATAACCGAAGACCAATATCCGGATCCGGAAACATCGAACAATTTCAATGATAATAACAACATCCTGGAAGACAGTTTGACCCGGTTTGACAAACCGCAAAAAAGCAAAAAACACAAACGCCGTAATAAGAAGAACAAAAACAAAAACCCCCAGGAAAAATCACCTCCCGCAAACCAATGAGATCATTAAAACACTACATGCATCTTTTAGTATTGCTTTGCCTCATCTTAACTGCCGGATGTAAAAAAAATGTCGTTTTTCAGGAACAGCAGTCCATCTCTTCCAAAGGGTGGCATTATCAGGATGAACGAGTATTTGAAGTCCATATTCATGACACCCTCTCTTTGCACCAAATGTATCTCGACCTTAGAAACACCACCGATTATCCATACAGGAATCTTTTCCTGTTTCTGGATATTGAATTTCCTGACTCCCGTGTTTTGCGCGACACCATTGAATGTATCCTGGCCGACAGAAGGGGTGGTTGGACAGGCAGCGGGTTTGGCAGCGTGCGGGCAAACCGCTTCTTGTTTCGCGACGATGTTTGGTTTCCCGTTGAAGGAGTCTATCGTTTCACAATCATTCATGGTATGAGATACGACACACTGCAGGGAATTTCCGATGTGGGCATCCGCATCGAAAAAAAATACTAAACACGATCTGCAGTCGTTTTCAAAATATCACAATACATAACTATGACCAAGGAAGAAGTAAAAAAAAGAAAATACACACTGCTGTTCTGGCTGATTTTTTCGTCGCCGGTTGTGCTGGGGTTTTTGCTTTTCTTCTCCATTTCCATGGGATGGTGGGGATTTATGCCTTCATTTGAAGAACTGGAAAACCCAAAAAGCAATTTAGCCAGCGAAATTTATTCAGCAGATGGTGAATTGCTGGGAACCTTTTATATTCACAACCGGTCCAACATTCAATTCGACGACTTATCGCCCAACGTTGTAAATGCTTTGCTTGCGACCGAAGATATTCGTTTCAGGTATCATTCGGGGGTTGATGTGCGCAGCGTCTTCAGGGTGTTCATTCGCAACATCATCGGTGGGCAGCGAAGCGCCGGCGGAGGAAGCACGGTAAGTCAGCAATTGGCAAAAAACCTTTTCCCCAGGCAGGAGAATCCGTCACTGGCGCAAATCGTCATCATAAAACTAAAAGAATGGGTCACCGCGGCACGGCTTGAGCGCAACTACACCAAAGATGAAATCATAGCCATGTATTTAAATACAGTTGATTTTGGAAGCCATGCTTTCGGTGTCCGGTCAGCCGCGAAAACCTATTTCAACACAATCCCTGAAGAATTGACAGCCGAAGAAGCAGCCTTGCTAGTAGGCTTGTTGAAAGCACCTTCCTGGTATCATCCTGTAAGGAACCCTGAACGTGCACTAAACCGCCGCCAGGTCGTTTTGACCCAAATGGCCCGTTACCAATTTATTTCACCAGAAGAGCTTGACTCTCTGCGGAACCTCCCGCTGGATATGTCCAACTTTCAAATCCAGGATCATCATACCGGGATAGGCACCTATTTTCGCGAACACCTGCGTAGCGAATTGCGCCAATGGAGCCGCAACCATGTAAAACCGGATGGCAGCCATTATGATATCTATCGCGACGGCCTGAGAATCTATACCACCATTGATTCACGAATGCAGCACTATGCCGAAGAAGCCGTCAGGGAACATATGGGAAATTATCTGCAGCCGACCTTTTTCCAACACTGGAGAGGTTATACCAACGCACCTTATGATACCGACCTCACACAGCTGCAGATAGATGAAAACATCCGCAGAACCATACGTAGGTCGGATCGGTACAGGAGCCTCCGCCAGGAAGGCCTTCCTGAAGACTCAATTATGGCCAGCTTCAACAACCCCGTTCCCATGCGGGTGTTTTCATGGGACGGAGATATCGATACCATCATGTCACCGCTCGACTCTATCTGGTATTATAAGCATTTTCTCCATGCCGGACTGATGGCAGTTGAACCACACACCGGCCATGTAAAAGCCTACGTTGGGGGTATTGACTTCAGGCATTTCAAATTTGACCATGTGACAGGCAGCCGCCGGCAGGTGGGCTCAGTATTTAAGCCATTCCTGTATACACTTGCCATGCAGGAAGGGGAGTTCGGGCCATGCACCAGAGTGCCGAACACCCCGGTCAGTTTCGAATTATGGGACGGCACGCTATGGACACCAAAAAACTCAAGCGATACAAGGGAAGGTGAAATGGTCACCCTGCAATGGGCACTGGCCAATTCCGTAAACTATGTGTCGGCATTTCTCATGAAACGATATTCGCCGGAGGCCGTTATCAGGCTGGTGCGCCGTATGGGTATCACGAGCGACATCGATGTGGTACCCTCCATCGCGCTTGGCGTTTCCGACCTCTCTGTTTATGAAGTAGTTGGCGCCAATGCCACCTTCGCCAACAAGGGCGTATACATTGAACCTACTTTCATAACCAGAATAGAAGACCAAAGCGGAAACCTTATAGAAGCCTTTATGCCCCACAGGGAAGAAGCCATGAATGAAGAAACCGCCTGGCTGATGCTTGAACTGATGAAAGGAGTGGTTTCGGAAGGCACCGGCCGAAGACTAAACTTCAGGTATGGCTTTAACCATCCGATAGCCGGCAAAACGGGCACCACCCAAAACAACTCCGACGGATGGTTTGTGGGTATTACCCCCGACCTGGTTACAGGAACATGGGTCGGTGGCGAAGACAGAGGGATCAGGTTCAGAACATTGACACTGGGACAGGGTGCAAATACCGCACTCCCTATTTGGGCCGAATTCATGACAAAAGTCTATGGGGATGAAAGCATCAACATCAGCAAGGGAGACTTTGAACCACCCAGGAATATTCCGGACATCGAAACCGACTGCTCCAGGGTTGAAAGAGACTCACCAAGAGATTATTTCCGAAGAGAGATATTCTAACCTGAGCTTTCACATATTATAAGGATATAAAATCAATGAACCACATATTCAGAACGCTTTACCTGCTCAGTTTTTTTACCTTCTTTCTGTTTGCATTCCCCATAACCGGAAAAGCAACAGATCTGGCCATCGGTCAGTGGCGCCACCATCTTCCAAACAATACCATCATCGCACTGGAAGAAACCACTGACCGAATCATTGCCGCAACACCATATGGTTTGGTGGTTTACAACAAGTTGGACAAAAGCATGGAGCGGATCAACAAGGTGGATGGCCTCAGTGACTTCGGGCTGACCGCAATAGCCTGGTCCGATCAGCATAATGCAATGCTTATCGGATACGAAAACGGAAACCTGGACATAATGACACCGGATGGATTCCATAATGTTCCCGATATCATGCAGGCTTCCATCCTTGGGAGCAAGCAAATCAACCATATTGTTACAGATGGAAACACCGCTCTGCTGGCTTGCGATTTTGGTATTGTGGAATTAAACATTTCCGACAGGCTAATCCGTGATACCTGGTTTATCGGTCCTGACGGCAGCATGGTCAACATCAATCACCTGTGGTTGACCGACACCATGATCTATGCCGCGACCAATGCGGGGCTCCTTTTCGCTGATCAGGATGCTCCCAACCTGGCCGATTTCCGCAACTGGCATCGCCTGGAAGTAAGCGGGAATGGCAATGAGGTGTTCAATTATGTGGTATCCCATCACAACCGGCTGGTGGTGAATCGCATTGATGGGAGTGCCGATATTTTGTATTTTCTGGATGGTGGAGAATGGCAAACATTTAGTCCACCGGAGGGATTTGATGACAACACCAACCGCTTTGTGCGAACTTCCGGTGACCACCTCCTGATCGGCAGTGGATTCCGTTTGTATATCATCGACAAGGATATGATGGTTAAGCGGGAGGTTACCGGTTACTATCCGGGTACACCCCGGCCAAACGACGCAAGGTATGATGCAGAAAACACCTTGTGGATTGCCGACGACAGGCTCGGCCTGGTGAGGGAGCGTGGGCCACAAAGCTATGAAAGCATCATTCTTTCGGGCCCCGACCGTGACAATGCCTATGGTCTGGCCATTGCCGACAACAGGTTATGGGTAGCTCCCGGTTTTGCCGCTTACGGGGGATCAAACAGCTGGATCCAGCATGGATATTATTTTATGGAAAACGGCCGGTGGACACGTTACAGCCGGACACAGTTTCCTGAGCTGGCAGAGATTGCAGATATTATCCACATCTCCGTTGACCCCGGGAACCCCAAAAGGGCCTATGCTTCCGCCTGGTGGGGCGGGATGGTGGTCGTTACCACGGATGGTGTGGTAAAGCGCTATGACGAAACCAACAGTACGCTCCGCAAAAGATCCGACTCCGATGACTACCTGAGGGTTGGCGGTACGGTCATGGACAGTCAGGGCAACCTCTGGGTCACCAACTCGGAAGTGGACAGACCATTGTCGGTCTTAAAGCCCAACGGCGACTGGATGTCGTTTACCAGTGGGGGCACTTTTGGCACCCAAACACGGGTCAGAGAAATCATCCTCGATGACTTTGACCAAAAATGGATCAACCTGCCGGGAAACGGTATTTTTGTGTTCAAGGAAAATACCCTGGAAAACACCAATGATTTTAACGCCCGGCGCCTCACCACCCAGGCCGGCAATGGCAGTCTGCCCAACATCAGGGTACATAGCCTTGCCAGGGATCACAACGGCTACATCTGGGTTGGCACCGAAGAGGGCGTTGCTGTGTTTTATTCTCCCGGCCGGGTTTTTAGCGGAGAGGCCATTGACGCACAACGCATCATCGTGGAACAGGAAGACGGCTTTCTGGGTTACCTGCTGGAATCAGAAACTGTTACAGCAATAACCGTTGACGGCTCAAACAAGAAATGGTTCGGAACCGAACGGTCGGGAGCCTTCCTGCTTTCGGCCGATGGCAGGGAAACCGTCCGCCACTTCAACAAGAGCAACAGCCCGATGCCATCCAATAATATCTTTGATATCGCCATCAATGGTCAAACCGGAGAAGTGTTCTTCGCAACCGACCGCGGACTTGTTTCTTACAGGGGCTTTGCCACCGCAGCCACCACACGCCACAAAGATGATGTATACGCTTATCCAAACCCGGTACGACCCGGATATGAGGGATATATTGCCGTAAAAGGTCTGGTGCGCAATGCAAATGTCAAGATCACCGATATCAATGGCAATCTCGTTTGGGAAACCATCGCCGAAGGCGGACAAGCCATCTGGAATGGCCGTGACCTGTTCGGGCGAAAACCGGCAACAGGCGTTTATCTTGTCTTTTCTACAAACGACGATGGAGATGAAACCATGGTCACAAAAATCATGTTCATCAACTGATGTACTCAGAGACACTGTCAAACATCTGAAATGCCATGCTAATTCCTGTTGATATCCTGCACACTTTGTTGTATGTCTAATGCATAGGATAAGATGACAAATGTACATGGCATGATCCGCAATACCGAAGGCATTGTTTTACATACCCTGAAGTATGGGGAAAGCAGTTTGATTGCGCGGATATACACCCGTGATATGGGCATGCAGTCGTACCTGGTTCGTGGCGTAAGGAAGTCAAAATCAAGAAACAGGCAAATGTTGTTCCAGCCACTTACCCTGGTAAACCTGGTGGCTTATCACAAAGATAACAAGGACGGTCTTCAAAACATCAAAGACATCAGCCTTCGCCACGCCTACCGGCTCATTCCTTTTGATATCCATAGAACGTCCCTTGCCATTTTTCTGGCTGAAGTACTTTCCCACGCGCTAAAGTCCCAGGAATACAACTACGCATTGTTTGATTTTTTGAACACATCGCTGCTCGACCTGGACCATCAGCAAGAAAAGCTTTCTTTTTTTCACCTGCTGTTTTTATTGCGGCTGAGCCGCTTCCTGGGTTTTCACCCCCGGAACAACCGCAATGCCGTAAACCTGTTTTTTAACCTTCAGGAAGGCGTCTATCAGCCGGTATTTGAAAACGAACAAACATGTCTGGATGCATCCCTGAGCGAATCATTTTATCTGCTGGTTGAGGCAGATACAGCCGACTTGCCCCATATTCAAAAGGACCACCGTAAAATGTTGCTAAAAAAGCTGATCGACTACTATCGGCTCCACCTGTCAGGCATGCCGGAGATCAAATCGCTTGCCGTTTTGGAAACGGTGTTTGCCGGATAGTCCTGAATAAAAACTCTTTATTGAAGTTTCAATACAAGTGCCTTGTTGGCAGGGACGGTCCATGCGTCAAAACCCTCGAAAACCTCACCGGTAATTACCTCTGTTGCACTTGAGTATCCACCCCATCCTTCCCTAAAGCGTTCAAGATGAAGGGTTTTTGCTTGATTGTTGTTGTTTAGGATCACCATGATGGTGTCCTGCTCGTCATAACGGAAATATACATATATATTGTTCTCTGGCACAAACTGCAGCAGCCATCCGTTTTGCAGGGCAGGTGTGTTTTTCCTGAAATGGAGCATGTTTGATATATGGTCATAGATGAGATTCTGTTCATCGGTGCGCCCTTCCCTGGTAAATTTATTCACCGGGTCACCGGGCCATCCACCCGGAAAGTTTGTCCGCAATTCACCGTGACCGTCGTGTTCAAAGGCCGACTCCAGCAGTTCGGTTCCTGAATAAACCTGCGGGATACCCCTGGTGGTAAAGATAAAAGTAAGCGCCATTTTCAACTTGTCAATGTTTTCGTCCACCCGTGTGAAAAAACGGTCAGTGTCGTGGTTATCTCCAAAAATGACCAGGTTATACGGATCGGGGTAAAGAAAATCCTGTGCGAGCGTGTTATACAGGCGCATCATTCCGGTTGACCATTCCTGCTCTTCATTAAAAGCCAAACCGATTTCATCATATAAAGCAAAGTCAAAAACAGATGGAAAATTTGAGTTATAGCCATCGTGATTGTGATTTCCTCCCTGATAATATCTGACCATGGCCGGTATCCCCATCCAGGCTTCTCCGATGATCATAAAATAGGGAAATTCATAAAGAATGTAACTTGCCCAGTCCGCCATAAAGTAGCGGTCGGCATAGGGTTGGGTATCCATGCGGATACCTTGTATACCTGCGTATTCTATCCACCACACGCTGTTTTGCTTCAGATAGCGGGCCAAAAGCCTGTTTTTCTGATTCAGGTCAGGCATATTGGTGTCGAACCATCCCTTCATCATACGTTCATAATCATAGCGGGAAGCGTATGGGTCAACGATGGTTGTCATGCGATAGGATGTGCGTGTGAATGTGTCCCACTGGTTAAGCCAGTCAGGTGATGGCAGGTCATCCATCCACCAGTGATGGTGGCCGCAATGGTTGAGGATAAGGTCTTTGATGATTTTGATGTTTTTTTCGCCGGCCATTTGGATCAGGCGCAGGTATTCCTCATTTCCGCCAAAACGTGCATCCACATTGTAAAAGTCGGTGATGGCATATCCGTGGTAGCTGTAGCGGGGCTGGTTATTTTCCAGTACAGGGTTGATCCAGATGGAGGTAAACCCCATACCGGCTATATGATCCAGGTGATTGATGATGCCCGGGATGTCTCCACCATGGCGTCCCGAAGGATCGTTCCTGTTGCTTTGCTCAAGCATACCCCTTTGGTCGTCGAGATCGGGGTTGCCGTTGGCAAAACGGTCAGGCATCAGCAAATAGATGGCATCTGCAACATTAACCCCCTCCCGGTAGCGGGAGCCGGGTTCGCGGGCCAATAGTTCGTATGCATATTCAAAAACCTGCTGTTCCCCTGAAGTAAAACGGATGGGAAAACGGCCGGGTTTTGCTTCGGAAATATCCAGGTAAATAAACAGGTAGTTGGGGCTTTCCACCGCTACAACTTCTTTCACACTCACGCCGGGATATTGGATGTCTACCCGTGTATTCCCAATGTTTTCACCAAAAACCATGATCTGCAGTTCCGAATGTGCCATATTCGCCCACCAAAACGGGGGTTCAACCCTTTCGGGTGCCTGCACGGCAAATACAGCATGCACCACCAACAATAATGCAACAAAAAGAAGGTGTCTGAAACATACAGTTAAACGATTAACGCTTGTGGTCATTTCTTTCATGTTTTAAAAATTTGTCGAAAAGTCGAAAAGTCCGGGCTTGCTTATGGCTATTGGCTCGTTCGCCAATTCTCTATCGGACTTCCTTTAAAAACCTGAACAGCTCATTGTCAGTTGTCAGAACAATAGTTGTTTGCTCGTCCAGTGATTTTTCCAGGGCTTCCATCGCCCTGAGAAAGTTGTATAACTCTCTGGAGGCGTTGTTCCTGTTGTAAGCGGATGCATAAATTTCTGTAGCCCGTGCATCGGCACGGCCGCGGATCATTTCAGATTCCCGGATGGCTTCTGACTGTATCTGGGCCAGGTCGCGCTCCTTGTCGCCTTCAATCTTCCTGGCTTCACCTTCTCCTTCCGAACGAAACTGGTCGGCAATGCGGTTACGTTCGCTGATCATACGGTCATAGACCCGTTCACGCACTTCGGTAACATAGTTCATTCGCTTAAAGCGGAAGTCGAGGATGACGATGCCCAGATCTGCTGTTCGTTCATTGGCGCGTTCGAGCACCTGGGCTTCGATGGCTTCGCGACCTACGGTGATTTCTTCCAGGTGCTCCAGCTCTTCGAGATAGTCTTCATACACCTCCGGTGTGCGGTTGGTGGAACGCACCAGATCGAGCAACAGGTAGCTGGCTACGGCGTTGCGTGTTTCACCGTCAAGGATGTCGTCGAGGCGCGACTGTCCTGAACGCTCATCACGAAGGCGGATGAAGAACTGCAGCGGGTCCACGATCTGCCAGCGCGCGTAGGTATCGACGTGCATGAAACGTTTATCCTGGGTGGGCACCTGGTTGGGGTCGCCATCCCACTTCAGGTAGCGCTTGTCGAAATATTGAATTTTGTGAATGAATGGGGCTTTGAACTGGAGGCCCGGATCGGTGCGCGGCCCGCCTACAGGCTTCCCGAATTGGGTTACGATGGCCTGCTGGGTTTCATCCAGGATGAACATGCTGCTTAAGGCAAGGATGATGACGATGGCAGCGGTAACTAATATGGCGATGGTTTTTTTGTTTTTCATTTGTTTTCTCTTTAGAGACAAGGCATTCCTTGTCTGTACGGTTATTTATACCTTGTCTTTACGGTGACTTTTTGATGCCGTCGATATTTAACAGTGGCAGCACGTTGGTGCCATCTTCATCGATGATTATCTTGTTGCCGAGTTTGGGCAGGATGCGTTCCATGGTTTCGAAGTAGATTCGTTTTTTGGTTACTTCGGGGGCCCTGATGTATTCGGCATAGAACGAGTTAAAGCGGTCGGCTTCGCCGGTGGCGCGGTTGACTCGGTTCAGGGCATAGGCTTCGGCCAGCTGAATCGTTTCCTGTGCTTCGCCACGGGCACGGGGGATCACCCGGTTATATTCTGACTCGGCCCGGTTGATAAGCGTTTCACGCTCTTGCTGGGCTTCGTTCACAGCGTTGAAAGAGGGTTTCACCGGATCGGGGGGGTTCACATCCTGCAGTACCACCTGGTCGATACGAATGCCATTCTCATATTCATCGCACATCCTTTGCAGCAGCACCTCTACGCTGGACGCTACTTCCTGGCGACCTACGGTAAGCACTTCGTTCACAGTGCGGTCGCCTACGATCTTTCGCATGGCCGCTTCCGACATGTCGTGCAGTGCATCTTCGGCATCCCTGACCTTGAACAGGTAATTGAAGGAATTCACAATACGGTATTGTACAACCCACTCTACATCGGCAAGGTTGAGGTCGCCGGTGAGCATCAGCGACTCGATGCGGTAGGCATCTTTGGCATAGCGGCTGCGCGTGCCTGCTTCCACGGTACGGAAGCCAAACTCCTGTTTGAGCTGCCGTTGTACCGGGATCTTATACATTCTTTCGACCCCAAAAGGGGCAATGAAATTTAGTCCGGGGTTGAGGGTTCGGTTGTATTTCCCTAAGAAAAGTACAACCCCTTCCTCTTCCGGGGCGATGGTTTTTACAGATGTGACAAGGGCAATGAAAACAATCACACCAATGATAATCTTTTTTGCATGCTTCCTCAGCAACTCCATGTTGCGCCGGAATTGGATTTCCTGATCGTACATATTATTATTGTTTTAATGATGATGTTAAAATGTTATTTGAATTCAAAGGTAGTAATTAATCTTATTGATGGTGATGGTAGTTATTTGCGCTTCGCACGTCATTTGCTTCGCGTCATTTGCTGCGCGTCATTTGCTTCGCGTCATTGATTGTCATTTGC
>REEA01000029.1 GCA_007695305.1 Bacteroidia bacterium | reverse complement strand
CGGCGGCTTTCGACGCCTCGCATCTGACCTGAATTAAAAGCATGAATAATACAGGTTGGCAAAAAACGCCCAGAAGGGTAAATTAATTCAGCCCAGTGGCGACGCCCTGGGTAAAAGCGGGCAACACCCCGCCAGCGCCGTGAAGGGGCAGCTTAAACACAACTACAAAAGCTAAACAGCACATTTACCGCCCCATTTTTATCCGGCGTTTCTGAGTGCGATTTTCATTACCTTTGCGATCAGTCAGGTTTTATAAAAAAGAAACAATATGAGGTTTGGCGTGGTGGTTTTTCCCGGGTCCAATTGCGATCATGATATGATCTATGTATTGAAAAAAATCCTGGGGCAGGAAGTGATCACATTGTGGCACAAAGATACGGACCTTCAGCATGCAGATATGGTTGTGTTGCCGGGCGGTTTTTCTTATGGCGACTACCTTCGATCGGGTGCCATAGCCCGGTTTTCACCCATCATGAATGCAGTGATCCAACATGCCCGCAAAGGAGGTTTTGTGCTGGGTATTTGCAATGGATTCCAGATATTGTGTGAAGCACATTTGCTTCCGGGGGCTTTGTTGCATAATCCGGAGCACAAATTCATTTGCGACAATGCCTTTATCACCAGCCAGACCACTGATAGCCTGCTGACGGCGGGCACCGTACCCGGCAAACCCATGAAAATCCCTGTGGCCCATGGAGAGGGCCGTTATTTTGCCGATGAGGATACACTCCGGCAACTGAATGACAACCGGCAGGTGCTGTTTCGCTATTGCGATGAAAACGGCCTGGTGACACCTGCAGTAAACCGGAACGGATCAATGGAAAACATTGCAGGTATATGCAACAGGGAGCGCAATGTTTTTGGGATGATGCCACACCCCGAACGTGCCGCAGATATCGAGTTGGGCAATGAAGATGGCAGGGTGCTGTTTGACGCGATCATCCGGGGATTGTCCACCCATGCATGACAGGATGTATCCGCCAGAACGGTAATTCCATGCAAGCATTGTTGAGTGGTCATGTTCTTTATTCAACAAAAATCAACATCCAAAGCAATCACAATCTGTGCACCCTCCGCTCAAAACATATTTCAGCAAATACTTCCCCGAAGCCGGTTGCGATGAAGCAGGCCGCGGATGTCTTGCGGGACCGGTGGTGGCGGCAGCAGTAATTTTGCCCCGAAAACCCAACAAACTGCTGGTAACAGGACTGAATGACTCCAAAATACTATCGGCAGCAAAAAGGATGCAACTCAGGGAGATCATCCTGCAATATGCCATTTCTTACGGTATAGCTTTGGTTGACAATACAGTGATTGACGAGATCAATATTTTGCAGGCGAGTATCCTGGCCATGCACCGGGCTTTGAAACAGCTTAGCCCACAACCTGCAATGATCGTGGTGGACGGCAACAGGTTCAACAGTTATGAAAATATACCGCACCATTGTGTGGTAAAAGGAGATGCCACTTACCTGTCGGTGGCAGCGGCTTCCATACTGGCCAAAACCAGCAGGGATGCATTGATGGGAGAGCTGGACATAGATTACCCATACTATGGATGGAAAAAAAACAAAGGCTATCCCACCATGGAGCACAGACAAGCCATAGGCAACCATGGCCTGAGCCCTTACCACAGGCGTTCGTTCCGCTACCATGTACAGTGGAAGATCGACTTTGACAGGAACCGTGGCAAATAGTGAACAACATCCAATACGGATTTTTTAACAAGGATTTTACATTAACAAGCAGCATGGAAAACAATTTTTCACAGCATATTGAAGATATTGCCAAGCGGTTGGGTATCTCGCAGCGAAGTACAGAGAAGACAGCCGGTTTGCTGGCTTCGGGGGCTACGGTTCCTTTCATTGCCCGTTACCGCAAGGAGATGACCGGCTCCCTTGATGAGGTGCAGATCACCGAGATAAGGGATTTACTGTCGCGCCTTGAAGACCTTGACAAACGGCGGGAATCCATACTGGCATCCATTGAAGAGCAGGGTTTGCTGAGCGGGGAGCTAAAAGCACAGATTCTGGCGGCCGGCAGCATGTCGGAGCTGGAAGACCTTTACCTTCCTTACCGTCCAAAACGCAAAACGCGGGCAAGCATTGCCAGGGAAAGAGGTCTGGAGCCACTGGCGAAGTATATCATGGCGCAAGGAATCGGAGATCCGGAGCAAAGGGCAGAAGACTTTATCGATCCTTCGAAAGATGTGGAAAGTGCAGCAGATGCGCTGGCAGGTGCACGCGACATCATCGCCGAATGGGTTAATGAAGACAGCCGTACGCGCAGTCAGTTACGCCGCCTGACAGAGCGGGAAGGGCAAATTGAAAGCCGGGTTGCCAAGGGGAAGGAAAAGGAGGGAGAAAAATACGCCAGTTGGTTTGAGTGGACTGAAAATGCCTCTAAAGCCCCTTCTCATCGGATTTTAGCCATGTTTCGGGGTGAAAATGAAGGATTTCTGAAGATCCGGATTGCCCCTGACGAAGATACCGCGTATCTGATCCTGGAAAAACAATACCTGAAGAACGAAGGGTTGTGTGCAGAACAGGTCAGGATGGCCATTCGGGATTCCTATAAAAGGCTGCTTCATCCTTCGCTGGAGACGGAGCTGCGAAACAACCTGAAAGAGAAGGCCGACAGGAAGGCCATCGAAGTGTTCGGCAACAACCTGCGGCAGCTTCTGCTGACGCCACCGCTGGGGCAGAAGCGTATCCTTGCCATTGATCCGGGATTTCGTTCGGGGTGCAAGGTGGTTTGCCTGGATGAAGAGGGGCAACTGTTGCACAACGAAACCATTTACCCCCATCCGCCCGTGGGACAATCGGGGGCGGCCATGGCAAAAATCCATGCCCTGGTTCAGGCATACCGCATAGACGCCATTGCCATCGGAAACGGAACTGCCGGACGGGAAACGGAAAACCTGGTAAAACGGATTCGTTTTGACAGGGAGGTGATAGCTGTAATGGTCAATGAAAGCGGTGCTTCTGTTTATTCCGCCTCCGACCTGGCAAGGGAGGAGTTTCCCGATTATGATGTAACGGTGAGGGGGGCTGTGAGTATCGGCAGGCGGCTGGCTGACCCGCTGGCAGAACTGGTCAAAATTGACCCCAAATCAATCGGGGTAGGACAATACCAGCACGATGTGGATCAGAAGCTGCTGAAGCAGGCCCTCGATGATGTGGTGGTGAGTTGCGTGAATGCGGTGGGAGTGGAAATAAACACTGCCAGTAAGCAGCTACTACAGTATGTGTCGGGCATCGGGCCGGCCCTGGCCGAATCGATCATTAATCACAGAAAGAGCCATGGCCCCATACCATCGAGGAAGGCATTGCATGACATACCGCGGCTTGGTGCCAAAGCTTTTGAGCAATCGGCCGGATTCATCCGGGTAAGTCAGTCGGAAAACCCGCTGGACAAAAGTGCCGTGCACCCGGAAAGCTATCCCATCGTGGAAAAAATGGCTGCTGACCTGGGATGCTCCGTTCCTGAACTGATGCAAAACAAAAGCCTGCGTCAGCAAATTGACCTTCAGAAGTATATCAGCAACAATACAGGCTTGCCTACACTGACCGATATCATGCAGGAGCTGGACCGGCCCGGGCGAGACCCCCGCAAGTCGTTTGACATATTCTCTTTCGATCAAAGTATAAAAACCATTGAAGACCTCCGCGAAGGGATGGTATTACCGGGTATCGTAACCAATATTGTTGCCTTTGGGGCATTTGTTGACATTGGACTGCACAACGACGGCCTGGTGCATATCAGTCATCTGGCCAACCGCTTTGTAAAAGACCCCGCCGAATTGGTTCAGCTGAATCAGAAAGTGATGGTCAAAGTATTATCAGTGGATGTGGAAAGAAAAAGGATCGCTTTGTCCATGAAAGAAGCGGAGAGTTGAAAATGTGGAAATGTGAAATATGGAAATGCTGGAATGTTGGAATGTTAGAAGTGTGAAATGATGACAGAATGGTTTTTTGATAATCGATTATTGACATTCATTTAATGTGGATGAACCTGTATTAGATTAGTCGATGCATCAGGTATTTTTTTTGTAAAAAATTGAGTGATGGTCGTTATTAATGTAAATGAACGAACAAAGGCTGGAAAAGCATTAATTGAAACAGCCCGTTTGATGGCACAAAAATTTAGTGGTATTGAAATCATTGAAAATGACCGGGTTCTTCAGGAAAGAATGAAAGCAAATAACCAATCTGATTATCTGCATGAACAGGAGCAAACAGCGTTTCTGAATGATCTTGAAAATCTGGCCGGGAAAAGAAATATACCTTTGAGAAGGCTTTTGTCCTGGATTTCAACAAAATAAAAGATCATAACCTGGCAAGAGTAATGCTTTCTTGTGTTAAGAGCATTGCAAACGCTGAAAGCTTAGATGATATTCCTAACCTAAAAGAAATCAAAGGTTTCAAATTCGCCTACAGAATTCGAACCGGAGACTACCGCATTGGAATTGTGATCAAAAATTACCTGGTAGTTTTTGTAGCCTTTGCCCACCGAAAAGACATGTACAAAAAATTTTCTTAAAAGCTTCGTACTTGCGGTAAAAGTATTAATTCACCACAAAGTATCAAATGATTCCCGGTGATCAATTATCGATTTTCAATTAAATATGATTACGACCAGGCTTTGGGAAAATGACAGCGCGAAGCGCAAAATGACCATAAATGACGCGCGAAGCGCAAATGACGCGAAGCAAATGACGCGAAGCAAATGACGCGAAGCAAATGACGCGAAGCAATGGAACGCGGATGAAACGGATCGCCTGCGGCGAGCGGGGATGAACACGGATTTTGTCTTTTATTCGCGGGTATCTGCGTTCATTAGAAAAAGCGGGCAGCCATAACAGCCAGAAGCAGTATCCCAAATAAAACCTCACTGTATTTTTTTGCCGGCATTTCATAAAAGAATACAGACAGCGTTAACGCTATTGGGCATGCAAAGATGGCATAATGGGTGATTGTATAGTCGATGGCGAAGATATAGGGAATGAGAGCAAGCATAATGGACAACATCAGCACTTGCATTTGCTTTCGAATCCTGATAGGTTTATCCGGCACGAAAACAAACCTTATACGTATGAGGGCAAACAACGTATATAATACCAGCAAACCGGCAAAGATTTTTTGTGCAAGACCGGGGTCAGCCCGGAAAAGGTGCCACACAACAAAGTCCGG
>REEA01000046.1 GCA_007695305.1 Bacteroidia bacterium | reverse complement strand
CTCGCTGGTTGCTGATATCTTTTGATGTCTCTGCCGGCCAGAAAGGGTTTAATTATCTCTACACTTTTGGGATTTTCCTCAATAAGTCGATCACGGGTGGGCTGGTCAATGACAAAAGCTTCGTTCAATCCAGTTAATACTCCTCTGAATATCTTGCCTTTTACATATTCCCCCAGTGGAATACCTTGGCATCTGATTTTTGCCAGAAGTTTTTGCACTTTGCTGTCGGTCAAGCTCCATCCTTCGGATTGCAATTCTCCGGTTAGGATGGTCAACTTGTTTTCTGAAATGTAGGCTGGCATTCCGGTCGGAAAGTCCAGCGTTTGAATACTGACTGCACTAAACTGCTCTTTAGGTGGTGCTTTGCGCAAGCGTATGATGCAGGGATAGGTTGTAGCTTCTTCAAAAACCGGCAAATCGCCAAAATCCAGAATTTGCTCAATGCGGTGCTTTTTCACAAAATTGCGCAGGTTCTTTCCATAGCCTGCCCGCATCCATTTGTTGGGTATGATAAAAGTAAAGTCTCCTTCGCTTCGTAACAATTTCATACTCAGCTCTACAAAATATACATACAGGTCAGCGGTTCCGGCAAAAGTGCTGCTGAACTGGCTTTGCAAGTAAGGTTTAATGGCAGAGAATTCCTCCTGTCTGATATACGGTGGATTCCCAATCACCACATCAAATCCCATAAAATCCCCGTTCTCATTGAGTACTTCCGGAAATTCGAAGCGCCACTCAAAGGCATTTTCGTAGATTTTATTGGATTTGATCTCTTCGATTTCGGTTTCCAGTTTGTTGATGTCGTCGGTAAGTTTTTTTACCTTTTTGTTCCACTCGGCTTTTTCTTTCTGGGTTTGCTCAAAGAGGGCGGTTTGGTTGGTGAGGGTAAAGAGTTCGCCTTTGAGTTTGTTCAGGCGCTTGAGTTTGGGGTCGTTGGTGGTGATTTCACTGCGGAAGTCGCCTTTGATGCTGGCGATAAGCCTTTCCATTTCGCGCTTCTGCTCTTTGTTTTCGGCATTGCGATAGGTGGCCACGGCCATGCGGTAGCTGTCGATGGTCCATTTGCTTTTTTTCAGGGCCTGGCCCAGGTCGGCATCCAGGGCAAATCGGCTTACCAGGGAGTTGCCGCACTTGATGTTGATGTCGATGTTGGGGAGGGTTTCGAGCTCCTCACCCCCTGGCCCCCTCTCCATTTTGGAGAGGGGGTTGGGGGTGAGGTCTTTTGATATGGGGTTGGGGGTGAGGTAATAAGCACTTTTCAGCAATTCTATCCACAGCCGCAACCGGCAGATTTTTACCGAATTGGGATTGATATCCACCCCGAAAAGGCAGTTTTCGATTATGGTTTGCTTTTCGTGGAAGAGTGCTTCCTGCACCCGCTGGCTTTCGGGGCTGCCGGGCTTGTACTCGAACAGCTGGCCTTCTTCGTCGGTAATGATCAGCTCATCGTTTACCACTTCCAGGTGGTAGTCGCGCAGGCGTCGGCCTTGTCTGTCGCAGAGTATGCCTAATTCACTCTTGATGGCCAGTATTTCGTTAAGTGCAGAAACCAGGAAATGTCCTGATCCTACGGCGGGGTCGCAGATCTTCAGATTGTTTACGATGGCATTTGCTTCCTGAATGGAATAGTGTGTGCCAATGAGGTTGTAGATGGTGGTGAGGTTGGGTTTGTCATCATTGCTTTGTCGGGGTTTTTCCTCAGCCCCTGGCACCATCTCCATTGTTTTTTCATCACTCCCTGGCTCCCTGTCCACTGTTTTTTCCTCACCCCCTGGCCCTCTCTGCATTATTTCTTCCTCACCCCCTGGCCCCCTCTCCAAATTGGAGAGGGGGGAGGGGGTGAGGAAATTTCTACGCTGATTGGCTTCATTTAATATGGTTGTAAGTACTTGTTCAACTGAGTTTTCAATTTCATTATTCCAAAAACGTATAACCTTTATGCCGTACTTTTCCAGTTCATAGGTTCGTCCTTCGTCGTGCTCCTGCTGCTTCTCCTCTTTATGATAGGCTCCGTCGAGTTCAACTGCAAGCCTTATCTCAGCGCAATAGAAGTCAAGAATAAAACCTTGTGAAATGGGATGCTGTCTTCTGAATTTAAACCCACCAAGTTTTCTGTTACGCAGCAACTGCCATAACGTATCTTCAACCTCGGTCTGATTTTTTCTCAACTCCCGTGCAAATGCCAGTAATTCCTTTGGAAGCCCGGTCTCCACCGTTGGCGGCAACTCCTGCATGGATTTTCCCTCACCCCCTGGCCCCCTCTCCAATTTGGAGAGGGGGTTGGGGGTGAGGTCTTTTAAATCAAGGGGCCTTGGGGTGAGGTCTTTTAAATCAAGGGGCCGGGGAGTAAGTTCTTTTACCCCAGATGGCCCGGTGGCAAGGTCTTTTATACCATGCTGCCCGGGTGTGCTGTCTTTCAATTTTTCAAGGAACTTACTCACCACCGCCCTCCTTATAGTCTCCCGGCACATATACATGGTAATAAAGCCGGGGGTAAAGAAAGAGCCGTCTTTGTAGCCATTTATTTTTTCAAAGATCAGCCCCAGCACCGAGGCATTGATCAGGCTTTTGTTTTCTTCCTGTATCTCTTCGGAGCCTTCGCTGCTGAAATCGTAGGCGTTGAGGAAGCTGAAAAGATATTCCAACGGGTCCAGCTTGCCGGTTATTCTTTTTCCACTATCATTCTTGAGTACCGTGGATGCCAATACCGGGATTTTCAAATCCGGCTCAAGCCCGCTGATACGCAAGGTTTTTTGCTCAATCTCACTGGTTTCAAAAAGTGAACTGTTCAAAAAGGGTACAGAGCCAAAATCGCGGTTTACACTTTCTGATCTTTCATCATGTTTTTTGGCAAGGACCTGGAAAAAGAGTTTGTTCAATACATCGTAATTGGAGACTCTTGCAATGGAAAGAAACTCATAGGCCTTATCCTTTTTATGATAACTGAGTAGCTGAGCTTCCAGAAGTTTAAGAAACAATATACGGTTGATCCAGGTAATGCACAGCTCCAGGGCCACATTGAAAAGGCGTTCTTGTCTTGAAGTTCCGTATAGTTGGGGTTTTTCAAGGTTATTCATCAAATCCATACTGTCAAGCTGCAGTATGGCATTTTCCAGCAGTGAGCCTTCGTTGCGCTGCCCTTCAGGATTTCGTTCGATAAGCTTTTTGCCGCCTTGTTTGGTTTCTGTAAGTCCGATGATGTGCAGCAGCTCGCTGTAAAATCGCTTGTCCAGACTGTTGCTGTCGTTGGTAAAGGGTAGTTTGAGAAGATGTTCAGGCGAAAGGAGTTTGAAAAGGGCAATGAGTTTGTTGTCATCTTTGGGATCCTGATTGAGCAGCGGTTCCCGGTAATCCTGCAGGTTGAAACGGGTAAATTCAATTTCCTGGGTTATGGTATCCATAAAAGGCCCTGCAACGTGCCGGTAGAAGAAATCGGTTTTGGTATCAGCCAGTCGTCCGGCTTCAAAATCTTCAAATTGTTTTACAAAGGATTTGTTTTGGGCAAAGAGACGCTCAAACACGCTCACATCAAAAATAAACCATTCGTAAATGTTGGTTATTACCAGGTGTTTGATTTCAAGGTTTTTATGCCTGATGCGTTCGCGCATGTAGTAGAGCACAAGTTCCTGAAACGCTTTTGAGTTGAGCTTTTCGGAGGTGGGCATCTCGCCTTTGTTGGTGGGCTTCTTGGTTTCGAGAATTACACCCACGCTGCTGCCGGCTTTGCTGCCATTATGGATTACCAGGTCGTTACGGTCCTTTGTGTTGATAAAGTGGTTGGGATCGTAATATGTCTTTTTCAGGAAGTCGGAAACCAGGTTTTTATGGAATTCTTCACTTTCGGTATCGTTGGTCTGCTCCAGCAAGGCTATGAGATTTGCCTTGAATTTCTCTATATCACTGCGGTTGGGCTTTACTTTCAGGAAGGCCTTATTGAGGGCTTTGCGAGGTTTCAACGGCTTATGGAGCATGGCTGGGTGTTAATCAGTTTGTTTTGCAGGAAAGATTCAACCAAATCAAGGTTTTTGTTGCCGGCCTGCATGCGGGTAAAGATAAAAACAAATTGATTGAATGCAAAATGATGGGATATATAAAAAACCCCAACCGTCAGGTCAGGGTCTTTTGTGGAGCTGGAGGGACTTGAACCCTCGTCCAAACAAGCAGCGAAAGTGCTTTCTACATGCTTAGCCTTTAGTTGGGATTTCGGCTTCGGACCGGGAAAAGGCCGCCCTATCTTCAGCCAGAGCTTCTTTATTTTTCGTGCAGGCACCGAAGCGTTACCTGCCTTATTCCGTATTTTATCGATGCTTCACTCGGAACGCTAACGGACGTCGCTTTCCGGGAAACAGCAAGCAGCTAATAGCTACTACTAGGCTGCCATTGCGTAATTGTGATTGTCGCCGTTTATAGGCTTCGTGAATTAGGATTTACGAGCCATATTCACAACGCTCGGCATGCTTACAATCCCACTCAACTTGCTGTCTAATCCAAATCAGCCCCTTGTGTGAATTGCAAGTGCAAAGATACGGATTTTACAGGTAAATTTCAACAATTGTTTTTGCCTCTGGTGGAATTGATGTTTCATTTTTGATTTGTAAATTCGTGATGCGCAATCAATGAGGAGAATTATTATGAATATAGAAGAATTCCGCGATTTTTGTTTGAGTTTCAGGAGTGTTACTGAGGAGTTTCCCTTTGATGAAGAAACGCTCGTTTTCAAGGTTATGGGAAAGATTTTTGCACTGACAGATGTTGACAACTTTACAAGTGTAAACCTAAAATGCGATCCTGAAATAGCCCTTGAACTCAGGGAAAAATACCCCTGGGTTAAACCCGGTTATCACATGAATAAAAAACACTGGAATACGGTGATGGTAAATGCTGGCATATCAGATCAACTCATCAAGGACTGGACAAGACATTCTTACGAACTCGTTGTTAAAGGGCTTCCGTTTAAAATCAGAAAAGAACTGGAGAGTTAAGGATATCGAAGGCTTAAAACCGCTAATGTCGCAAGGTTTTTTCGCCATGAACGCAAATATGTTCGCAGCCTTTTGCGCACATTGCTTTTTCTTGGCGGACTTTGCGGTTTCAAAAATATTTGTTCTCACAAGATGGGATTTTAAACCTAATGGCTCTAAACATTTGACATTTGACAAAAAAAAGGAGACCACCTTCCGGCAATCTCCTTCTTCAATATTATTTAACCGGAATCCCGGCTGAACTTCTTAGTTCAAATGCTGCTGCACCACTTCAATAACTTCGGGCAG
>REEA01000139.1 GCA_007695305.1 Bacteroidia bacterium | reverse complement strand
AATCAGTTATGAAAAAATTATTCGTCTTTTTGACAGTAGCAGGGATGCTTACTTTCGGTTTAAACACCATCGTACTGGCCGAAGACCCGGTACAGGAAGCTGAAACAGAAGAAGTGGCTGACACTGATGTTGATCAGGAAATTGAGCCCGCCCCTGCGGACATCATGGACCAGGATCTGGCCCCCGATTATGAAGACCAGACCTTCCACTACGTCCTTAAAGAGCAATTTATCGAAGGTGGTCCATTGTTCATGAGCATCATTTTGCTGTGTTTGATCATTGGTCTGGGTCTGTGTGTTGAAAGGATTA
Organism: Bacteroidia bacterium; assembly: GCA_007695305.1. Classification (GTDB taxonomy): domain Bacteria; phylum Bacteroidota; class Bacteroidia; order Bacteroidales; family UBA7960; genus PUPG01. Next base: position 22,518 of record REEA01000139.1, on the reverse strand, counting down.
TCTATCTGAACCTTTCTTCAACCAACACCACCAAGTTGCTCAACAAAGTAGAAGATGCACTGAAGACAGGTGGTGTAGATGCAGCAAAAGAAGTATGCAGAAACACCCGCGGTCCTGTAGCAAGCATTTACTATCAAGGGCTCGACAGATACAATGAAGGCATGGAAGTTGTTGAAAAGTCGATTGTATCCTATGGAAGCGTATTGATGGGTCGTTTGGAGATGAACCTCACATGGATCTCTCTCTTCATCGCCATCGCACCGATGCTTGGGTTTATGGGTACGGTTATTGGTATGATCGCCGCATTTGACGCCATTGCACGCGCCGGAGACATCTCTCCCACCATTGTTGCAGATGGTATCAAGGTAGCGCTTCTGACAACGGTTTTTGGTCTGATTGTTGCAGTTATTCTTCAGATCTTTTACAACTACATCATTGCTAAGATCGACACGATGGTCAATACCATGGAAGATGCCACCATCTCCTTCATGGATATCCTGATCAAGTACAAAAAATAATAAAAACCCTGTCTCATTATGAACGAATCGATAATCAATATCGGAATGTTTGTGACCTATGGCCTGCTGGTCATAGCCGCACTAACAGCCATTGTCTTTGCAGTAGTCCATATGATCGGGAATTTCCGCAAAGCCATACCAACGCTCATTGGAATAGCGGTTTTAGTGATCATCGTGTTGTTTTCATACGCAATCAGCACTGCTGAACCATATGAGAATGCAACTCCCACTGTATCCCAATGGGTCGGCGGTGGCATCAGAGCTACCATGATCCTTGTTGGACTCGGTGTTATAGCGGCTATCTATACAGAGCTTAGCAAATTATTCAGATAATAACAATCACAAAAAAGGAGATCTTTCTATGGCTAGAATGACCCCTGAAATCAATGCCGGATCAATGGCCGACATTGCCTTTCTCCTGCTGATCTTCTTCCTCGTGACCACCACGATGGACGTCGATACAGGAATCAACAGGATGTTGCCGCCACCCATTGATCCGACCGCGCCGGAACCACCACCCGTCAGAGAGCGAAATGTTTTTGTGGTGCTTGTGGATGCACAGGACCGTCTGATGGTGGAAGGACAACCGGGAGATATTCAAACGCTCCGTGAACGTGCAAAAGAGTTTTTGTTAAACCCCGATGATGACCCCAATATGCCCGTAAAAGAACTGAGAGAGATTGATCATTTGGGAGAAGTATGGGTGTCAAGAGGCATTATCTCACTTCAGAACGACCGGGGTACCTCCTATGAGATGTATATAGCTGTGCAAAACGAACTGGCAGCTGCCGTGAGAGAGATAAGGGACCAGGTCTCCCGGGAGAACTTTGGACGCCGCTTCGCTGAACTTAGAGACGAAGAACTCGTGAACGCAGTCAGACAGGCAGTGCCCATGGCAATTTCTGAAGCTGAACCAAGAGATATTGGAGGGAGGAGGTAAACATTATGGCAAGATTCAAAAAAGAAGGTGCTAAAAAAACACCAAAAATCAACACGGCATCACTGCCCGACATTATTTTCATGCTCCTTTTCTTCTTCATGGTAACAACCGTGATGAGGGAAACGACCCTCTTCGTGAGAACATCGCTGCCCACCGCCACGGAAATACAGCAGCTGGAAAGGAGATCGCTCGTGAGCTTTATTTACATCGGACCACCGCTGCAAACAACTGTTTTCGGCACAGAACCAAGGATCCAGTTGTATGACCAGTTTGCCACAGTTGCCGATATCGCTTCATTCGTTGAAGCAGAACGGCAGGCAACCGCAGAGGCAGAACGACCCCTGATGACAACCTCTCTTAAAGTAGACAGGGAAACCAAAATGGGTATCGTAACCGACGTAAAACAAGAACTTCGTATGGTCAATGCCCTCAGGGTAAACTACTCCACCATGCGTGGAGAAGTGACCGGCGTCCGATGACAACGGCACACGAAACAACTAACTCAATAAATGTAAAAGACCGGCAGCGATCAAACTGCCGGTCTTTTTTATAATAAAAGCCTCAATTGCCGGGAAATCAGGAATAAAATGAGTATTCCTGCCTAACCACGTAATGCCTTTCAACATCAAATCCCGGCATATTTACCAATACGCGACTTTCCAGTAAATGGCCGTAATCATCGTAAACACGGTCAACCTTACTAACCAGCTTCCCTTTCATATCATACTCCTCCTGCCGGTGTACCATGCCCTGTTCATTGTAGTGCATCTTGATGGTATTCTTTTTCTGCCGGGTCTCTTCCACCACCTCCAGGGGCCTGCCTTCCTCATCCGGCAACAGTTGAATCCTTTCGATGGCATCCCCCCTTTCATTATAAACCATTACCCCGGTACGATGACCGGTTTCTTCATCATATTCGTTTACCCGCCGACGCTCCACCTCATTCACCAGGTCCCGGTCAAGGGTCTCCAGCAAACGCCCATCGCCATCATATACAAATACTTTTTCGCTTACCAGCTCCTCAGCTGCAGGCTGTTCAGGATCAACAGGTTCTTCATAAACCGATTCCCCGGTCAAAAAGCCATCTGTATAGTCAAAAAGCTCAACCTGCTCAACCTCTCCATCCGCATCTTCTGTGATCTTCTTAACCAATCTTTTATCGGCATCATAGATATGATGAATCGTATCTTTCGAGCCATCAGCATAATGATGATATTCCTTCAGGATGCGACCCCCCTCTTCATACTCCCACGAATTCTCGGTCATCACCTCACCATCCGCCTCCCTGATCACTTCCCGGATCAGAAAACCATCATTATTATAGGCGTATTCGGTCTCCTGCTCCAATAAGCCATCGCTATCATATTGCCGCTCCCGGGTTACCTTGCCCCAACGGGCTTCATAATCCGTTTCGGAAACAAGCCGCTCCATCACATCATCATCGGTAAGTACCGTATTGGCAGCAGGAAGATCATAACGGACAAGCCGCAATGTCTTTATCTTTTTCTCCATTCTTTATTGGTTTTATATGGAACAAAATCAGGTGGTCATGTTTTATGCAACAGCCTACCATACAATGGTCATCTCATCAATAAGATGGGATGCCCCTGCAAATTTGTCGATGACAAACAACATGTAACGTACATCCACATTGATGGCTTTTTGCATATCATGCTCAAAAAGGATATCTCCCGACATGCCTTCCCAGTTTGCATCGAAGGCCACACCGATCAGATGCCCGTCGCCATTGATAACCGGACTTCCTGAATTTCCTCCGGTAATATCATTGTTGGTGATAAAATTGACAACCATTAACCCATTGGTGGCATATGGTCCAAAATCTTCGGTCTGATAAAGCTCTTTCAGCTTTTCCGGAACAATAAACTCATGGTGCCCGGGATCCTCCTTTTCCATTACTCCGCTCAGTGTGGTGTAATAATCATAATAAACGGCATCCCTGGGGTGGTATCCGTTAACGGTGCCATAGGTAAAACGCATGGTGCTGTTGGCATCGGGGTAGAAAGATGTTTCCGGTTCCATCTCCATGAGGCCGCGCAGGAAAAATCGTTCCGTCCTTTGCAGCAGGGTGCTGTAGTCCTCCATTTGCTGCATCAATTCGCGATAGGTTCCATAAACCGATTGGGCAGCAATAAAAACAGGATCATTGTTCAGCACGCCGGGAACGGGGTTTTCAAGGAAAGCTTCCAGGCGATCCGCATCGGCAAAAACACTGACGGCATACGCGGAATTGGCGTAGGCGGCAAAATCATTGGCATATTCATTGGAAATGGTTTCAAACACATCCGGCAGCTGATCAGAAGGGGCAAGCTCGTGATACATTTCAAACATGGCTTCCCACAGGTTCCTGTCCACATCCATATCATAATTTCTGTAGGTGCGCTCTGCCATGCCCTGCAAGCGTTCTGCCACATTCCGGATTTCTTCTTCGTCACCCTCCTCTTCAAGCAGTGTGTTCAGATTATTGAACGCATTGGCGACCCTCAGGGCGTCAGGGCCTGTGGCCATGGCTTCAAGAAAAATGTAATTGTGCGAGCGGAATTGCTTCAATCCTTCATATACGCGTTGAAAGTCGTTGATTACATGACCATAGGTTTGGGTGCGCCCCGGGTCGGCCTGCACCCATTCATGGAATGCATTTTCCAGCTCACGCTTCGAGTCGGCCACATTGAGCCGTTGCAGTGATTCACTCATGCCGATAAAGTTTTTCCAGTAATTGGAGATGCCTGAATGTTTGGAGGCATATTTGATGCGTACCTCATCACTGGCAGCCATGGCCTCTTCTATGATATCCAGTTTTGCCCGCCGAATGTCGATCCGGACGGGGTACATATTTTCCAGCCTGTAATCTATGCCATATGAAGTCAGGTATCTTTCCGTACGGCCCGAGTATCCCAAAATCATGGCGAAGTCATTTTCCTGCACACCGCGGGCCGACACCGGCAAATGGTACCTGGGCCTGAGGGGGACATTCTCCGGGTCATAATCAGCCGGTGAACCGTCGGGGGCGGTATATACCCTGAAGAGCGCAAAGTCGCCCGTGTGCCTTGGCCACTCCCAGTTGTCGGTATCGCCGCCAAAGGCACCAATATCGGAAGGGGGCGCACCTACCAAACGAACATCAGTGTAAGTTTCATAGGTAAACAGGTAAAAATAATTGCCGGCAAACATGGGGCGAACATTGGCGGTGTAATGACTCCCTTCGGTAGCAGCAGCTGTCAGTTCATTGCTTTTTTCCCTGATGGCGGCCGACCGTTCTGATTCCGTCATGTCATCGCTCAGCACCGAAAGAATTTCTGCTGTCACATCCTCCACATTTAACAGGAAACGAACAAACAAACCCTCATTGGGAAGTTCATCCTCGAGGGTCATGGCCCAAAATCCGTCTGTCAGCAGGTCATTGTCAACCGTACTATGCGACTGGATCCTGCCGTAGCCGCAATGGTGATTGGTCAATACAAGGCCCCTGTCGGAGATGATCTCTCCGGTGCAAAACCCGCCAAAACTGACCACTGCATCCTTGATGCTTGCTTCCGTGAAGCTAAAAATTTCTTCCTGACTCATATTCAAGCCCATGCGCGACATTTCTTCATACAAGGCTTCATCAATCAGAAATGGCAGCCACATCCCTTCATCGGCTTTGGCCGGCAAGTGGGCAACCAAAAGGACCGCTAAAACTAAAAACAGATTCTTTTTCATTGTCATTTGTTTTATGTAAAAATGGTGATTGTATAAATAACTTCAGCAAAGGCTTGCTGTAAGGTAATGCTGATCCATGATCAAATATACTGATCTCCTTTCTTCAGCTTGATGTCATTGACAAATTTCCGTATTTGCTGCTCCTGGGATTTTTGGCATATCAATAAGGCATTATCGGCTTCCGAAACGATGTATCCATCCAGTCCCTGGATGACAACCAATTTGTCTTCAGGTATGTTGATGATACAGTTTTTGCTGCCGTAGAGCATGGCGTTTTTCCCCACAATGGCATTATTGCCGGCATCTTTTTGGCGTGCATCGAACAGGGATCCCCAGGTGCCGAGGTCAGACCAGCCGAGGTCAGAAACGAACACGTAAACATTGTCCGCTTTTTCCATGATGGCATAATCGATTGATATGCTTTTACATGCGGTGTATGCCACATCCATGTATGCTTGCTCTTCGGGAGTATTGTATTTTCCCAATGCTTCGCGAAAGACAAAGCTGATCTCGGGTTGATATTGTTCGAATGCCGCTATGATGGTTTCGGTTGACCACAGGAATATTCCGCTGTTCCAAAGAAAGTCACCACTCTCAAGGAAAGACACAGCAAGGTCAGTGTCTGGTTTTTCCGTGAATGTTTTCACTTTTTTCATACGATCATCTTCGTGGTATGAAGAATCATCCTTAAATTGAATGTAGCCATAACCGGTATCGGGTCTGCTGGGGGTGATACCCAGGGTAATGAGGCGCGGCTCTGTCAGGAGCGCTTCCAGTGCCGAATTGATGATGCTAATAAATACATCTTCTTTAAGGATAATATGGTCAGAAGGGGCTACAAGCATTCGAGCATTTGGGTTCAGGTCATGGATCTTGTAGGCTGAATAAGCGATGCATGGAGCGGTATTTTTCCTTGCCGGCTCGCAGATCAACCCGGACTCATGCAGTTCAGGAAGCTGATCCACTACGAGTTGCCTGTATCGTTTATTGGTAACAACAAAAATGTTTTCGGGTATGCAAATCTTTCTAAAACGATCGTAGGTTTGCTGTATCAGTGTGCGGCCGGTGCCGAGTATATCGATAAATTGCTTGGGTCTTGATTCACGGCTCATGGGCCAGAATCTCTCACCGACGCCGCCGGCCATAATTACCACATAATTGTCTTTGTTCATTGTTTGGATGGTTCGTTCTGCATTGATTGGATATATTCAGGATGGGATATGACTTTTGCTGATTGGTGAACCAGGTATCTGCGCCTGGTTGTCAGGCACAGGCAGCGGTATCGCGTTTTTATTTTTTCTTCCTTCCTGAACAGGCGCCCGCTTTCTGTCTGAAAAACACCGTTTTCATCTATTTCATCAAGAAAATGCCAATCTGTAGCACTTTCTTGTTTGTCGAAGTTTCGGAGCACCTTTGCAACTTCCAGACCGGCAACACCGGAAGCCTTGACCTTGTGGGAATAATCCAGTAACAAATTGCTGATGGAGGGGTGAAACAGCTTTTGTTTAACTGCCTGTCTGACAAGGGCTCCATAGGCTTGCTTCCATTCACGGCCGTGGGGTAAAACGCTTCGTCCGTATTGCTCATATACCACCAGGTGTGCCAGTTCATGGAGAAAGACCAGCAAAAACTCATACACGTTCAGCGTTCCGTTAACTTTTATCCGGTGCGGGTTTTTACCCCTTGCAGGCCGGAAGTCACCAAGGCGCGATGCTCTTCTGCCTGTGATGATCAGCTGAATGCCATGATGGCGGATAAGCCCCGACACATGCTCTACGGCATCCATGGGGATATATGCAGCCAGGATTTCTTCAGGGGTTTTCCCTATTCCTCTCATAGGATTAACTCCGGTGAAAATTAGTAACAAAAGATATGGCCGGTAAAAAATGCCGGCCACTTTTACGCATTTTACCTGTCATGCGGCGTTAAACGCCGGGCGGGAAACATTGTCTTTCCTGCACCCGCAGGTGACCAGCACCGATCATGGCTGATTGCCAAAACCGGGGGCATATCAGCTTAGTCCGGCAAAAAAATGTCAACCATTGATTTTCTTGTAATCGGCCGTAAAAGTAATAAAATTATGGGTGCTGTCATAGCAAGGATTCGCTTTTGTTTGGGGCAAAAGGTAAATTATCCGTAATTTCGCTTTTGCAAAAAAACACAATGAAGCTGTTTTATCATATTGGCAGGTATTTTATCCTGGTATGGACTATCTTACAAAAGCCTGAGCGGGCATCCATATACAGGAGGCAGATCATTTTGGAGATGGACAACCTGGGATTGCAAAGCCTGGGGATTGTTGCCATTATTTCTGTTTTCATGGGGGCGGTTGTGACTATCCAGACAGCCTTTAACACGGATCATCCACTGCTGCCCATCTATGCCATTGGCTTTGCCACACGCCAGGCTATTATTCTGGAGTTTTCACCCACCGTGATCAGTCTTATTTTAGCCGGGAAAGTTGGTTCACGTATTGCATCTGAAATCGGAACCATGCGGGTAACGGAACAGATAGACGCACTGGAGATCATGGGTGTTAATGCCGCCGGATACCTGATCCTCCCAAAGATCATTGCTTCCATGGTCATAAATCCCGCCCTGGTGGTTATCAGTATGTTTCTGGGTATCTTTGGCGGTTGGATGGCCTCAGCCATTACAGGTGTGGTGCCGCTGTCCAATTATGTGTATGGGATCCTGTTTGAATTCTCCCAATACGACATTTTTTATGCCCTCATCAAAACAGTGGTATTCGCCTTCATTATCGCCTCTGTTTCCGGATACTTTGGGTTTTACACGAAGGGAGGGGCTTTGCAGGTTGGCCACTCCAGCACGAAAGCTGTTGTTTTCAGCAGTATTTATGTCATACTGTTCAATCTTTTATTGACCCAAATTTTACTGGTATGATCAGGGTGCATCATTTGTGGAAAGAGTTTAACGGGCAGCCTGTTTTGAAGGATATTTCCTTTACTTTTGAGCAGGGGAAAACCAACCTGGTGATCGGGCAGAGCGGTTCGGGCAAAACGGTGCTGATGAAATGCCTTGTGGGCCTGGCAGAGGCCGACCGCGGCCAGATTTTTTATGATGACAGAGATTTTTCGGCCATGGGCTTCAAAAAGAGACGTAACATCAGAAAGGAGCTGGGCATGCTGTTTCAGGGTGCTGCCCTCTTTGACTCCATGACCGTGGAAGAAAACATCCTTTTCCCCCTCAACATGTTCACCAACATGACCAGGGCAGAAAAACAAAACAGAGTCTCTTTTTGCCTGGATCGTGTTGATTTACACAACGTGCATCATCTGGAGCCGGCAGAACTGAGCGGGGGTATGAAAAAACGGGTGGCCATTGCACGGGCCATTGCCATTAAACCGAAATACCTGTTTTGTGATGAACCCAACTCAGGACTGGATCCACCCACCGCCATCCTCATTGATAAACTGATCAGCGAAATTACCGCTGAATTCAATATCACAACCGTCGTAAACACCCACGATCTGAACAGTGTTATGGAGATTGGCGATCGGATCGCATTTATTTACAAGGGGGAGCTCTGGTGGACAGGTACGCGTCATGAAATATTACATAGCAGCAACAAAGAGCTGAACCATTTCGTTTATGCTACTGAGCTTATGAGAACACTCAACCCAGGAAAACAACAAGAGCTATGATTTTGATCATCAAGTTGATTAAAGAAGGAGCCATGTTTGCCATCAATTCGGTGATCGCAAACAAATTGCGTACGTTGCTAACCCTTCTGGGGATCACCATCGGCATCTTCGCCATCATTTCTGTATTTTCTGTTGTAGATTCCATTGAAAGACAGGTGCGTGCAAGTATTGCATCACTTGGCGAGAATGTGGTATATATCCAAAAGTGGCCATGGGGAGGATTTGACGGAGAGTATCGCTGGTGGGATTTTATGAGCAGGCCGGTTACCCAGTTAAGTGAGCTGGATGAGATCATGCGCAGATCCGTTACTGTTGAAGCGGCAGCTTTTCTTGCTTCTACCAACAGGAGGGTGGAATACCAGAATACCAGTATCAGCAACGTAAGCGTTGTTGGCGTATCAGCCGATTATGACCAGGTACGCAATTTCGAAATGGAAGACGGCCGGTTTTTCTCTGCACTGGAATCGGCGGCCGGTAGAAATGTGGCAGTACTCGGGTATGATCTTGCCGAAAACCTTTTTGCAGGTCTTGATCCCATCGGGCGAACGGTAAAGGTTTTTGGCCATAATGTGATTGTGGTGGGCATTTTTGAGAAAGAAGGCATGAGTTTCGGCAATAGTCACGACGACACCATGGTGCTTCCCATAAATTTCCTCAGCCAGTTTATCAATGTAAACCTGGACAGGTTCGGCCCCTTTATCATGGCCAGGGCTTATCCCGATGTTCCCAATGCGGAAATGATCGATGAACTTACCGGGGTTATGCGCTCCATCAGACGCCTCCCGCCGGTGGCCGATAACAATTTCTCACTCAACGAAACCAGCATATTGTCAGAAGGATTTGACAACCTTTTTGCCATCATTGGAATGGCCGGCTGGATCATCGGTGGTTTTTCCATTTTGGTCGGGGGCTTCGGCATCGCCAACATCATGTTTGTTTCGGTGCGCGAACGCACCAGTATCATAGGGATCCAGAAAGCCCTGGGAGCAAAAAACTATTTTGTATTATGGCAGTTTCTGTTTGAAGCTGTGTTGCTGAGCATCATGGGCGGCAGCGTGGGTCTGCTGCTTGTCTATGCAGGTACTGCGGCGGTAACAAGTATCTTTGAAATTGATTTTATGCTGAGTGCATCCAATATTCTGCTGGGCATCAATGTTTCTGCCATCATCGGACTGGTTTCCGGATTTGTTCCTGCATGGACAGCATCACGCCTGGATCCGGTAGAAGCAATCCGAAGCACCGGATAAAACAGGCACGCATTGTTTTTACGCCCATCGGCTTGCATGACGTTTATACCGTTTGCAATTCCAACACCCGCTAAGCATTCAAACATGTGGCTGATTTTGATGTTATATTACTAATTCATCAAACAAATTATCATCAAGAAATTAAATCTACATCATTATGAACAGGAAAAAAGTTATGTTAATTATATTGGATGGATGGGGCAAAGGCGATGAAAGCGAATCAGATATCATCCATCATGCCAATGTGCCATTCACCAAAAGCCTTTATAAAAACACCCCTTATACATTTCTGCACACGGCCGGTGAAGATGTGGGACTGCCTGAAGGACAGATGGGTAACTCTGAGGTTGGACACCTGAACATGGGTGCCGGACGGATCGTTTACCAGGACCTGGTAAAGATCAGCCAGGCCGTGAAAGACCACTCCTTTCGTGAAAACAAAGTACTGAAAGAGGCCTTTCTTTATGCCAAAGAAAATGACAAAAAAGTACATCTTTTCGGTCTTGTTTCCGATGGAGGCGTGCACTCGGCAATGGACCACCTTTTTGGTTTGTGCGATATGGCCGACGCCATGGATTTCCACGAGCTTTTCGTACACGCCTTTACCGACGGCCGCGACACCGATCCAAAAAGTGGCAAAGGCTATATCCGGCAACTGGAAGCACACATGGAGAAAACCACCGGCACCATTGCTACCGTTTGTGGCCGATATTACGCCATGGACAGGGACAAGCGGTGGGAACGGATAAAGGTGGCCTATGACATGTTGCTTCATGGCAAAGGCGAAACATTCACATCGGCAGAAGAAGCCATCCAGGCATCTTATGATGATGATGTGACCGATGAGTTCATCAAACCAAAAGTGATCACCGATGCGGATGGCAAAGCTTTAGCCACTTTAGAAAAAGATGATGTGGTGATTTGTTTCAATTTCCGGACCGACAGGCTGCGGGAGATCACCACCGTACTCACCCAGAAAGATATGCCAGAGTACGACATGCAAACACTTCCCTTGCATTATGCAACCATGACCGAATACGATAAAACCTTCAAGGGGGTGAAGGTTGCGTTTGGCAAGGATGACCTGAAAAACACACTTGGCGAAGTTTTGGCTGCCGCGGGAAAAACCCAGCTTCGCATAGCGGAAACGGAAAAATACCCGCACGTTACCTTTTTCTTCAGCGGTGGCCGTGAACAGGTTTTTGACGGCGAGGAGCGGGTGATGATACCATCACCGAAGGTGGCCACATACGATCTGCAGCCGGCTATGAGTGCACCGGTAGTTAAAGATGCCGTGATCATGGAAATTGAGAGCGGCAAGCATGATTTTATCTGTCTGAATTTTGCCAATGCGGATATGGTGGGGCACACCGGGGTATTGGGCGCCATCAGGGAGGCCCTGGAAACGGTTGACGCATGCCTCCGCGAAGTAGTGGAAGCGGGGCTGATCAATCACTACAGCATGATCATTACGGCTGACCATGGTAATGCAGATTACGCTGTTAATGCCGACGGATCACCCAACACGGCACATACCACGAATCCCGTTCCCTGCTGGCTGATCGATAACGATTACAAGGAAATCAAACCCGGCCGACTGGCAGACCTGGCTCCTACCATCCTGCACATGATGGGCGTGAAAGCTCCCGCTGAGATGGAAGGTAACATCCTTGTGGGATAAAACGACAAAGAAAAACCCGGGAGATGACCGGAGACAATCAGGCTCCGTGCAAACGCTCCACGAGTCTCTTCATCATGGGAAGCATGGTTTGAGGGTTGGTGCTGGTCAACAGATTGCCGTCCTCTTCAGTATCTTTACCTTCGTAAATAGCACCGGCATTGATGAGGTCATCCTTGATGGCGTGGAATGCCGTTACCCTTTTCCCTTTTACAATACCCGCGGAAATCAACAGCCAGGGTCCATGGCAAATAGAGGCAATCAGTTTGCCTTCATCGTAATGCTTTTTCACAAAATCAATAATGGCAGAATCCCTGCGCCAGCGATCCGGTGCATATCCGCCGGGGATTACGATGGCGTCATAGGTTTCTGTGGAAACCTCATCAAATGACCAGTCGGGTTTGAACTTCATGCCACCCTTGCCCTGATAGGTTTTTTGAACCGGTCCGGCCGACACCACATCAAAGCCTTCTTCCTTTAAACGGTAATAAGGGTAAAGAAACTCAGAATCCTCTACCATGTCTTCCAATAAAACCAAAATTTTCTTTTTCATGCGTTTATAATTTGTCGAAATGTCGAAATGCGGATGATCAAATTTTCAGGTTGAGTCGCGAACTTTGAGGAATGCCGGATAGGTTTTCGTTTGGAAAGCTTTATCTTTATCATCGGTCAGACGGTTAATGAGCATTCTTGCAGCCTCCCTGCCCATATCATATCCTCTTTGTTCAACGGTAGTAAGAGCCGGCCGCACCATTGCAGCGATAGGGTCATCACCGAAGCCGGCTACCCGGATATCTTCCGGGATTTTGAAAGCATTTTCCTGTAACAGGCGCATGGCTGCAACAGCCGTAAAATCATTGACGGCAAAAACAGCATCTGCTTTTGGGGCCAATGCAAGTACCTGGTTGCGTCTGGAATTGAGTTTTACCGGTGTATCGCAGCGGAGCACATATTCTTCATCAAATGGAATGTTGTTCTCTTTGAGTGCCTGCCTGTATCCTTCGTAACGGTCGCGCCCCACCGACAGATGTTGTGGCCCGGCCAGATGCAGGATTTTTTTGCAGCCCCTTTCCAGAAGATGAGTTACCACCAGGCGGGCTCCTTCAAAATCATTGGTAATTACACGATCAGACGGGATATCATAACAAACCCTGTCCAGAAACACAATCGGAATCTCCCGCTGATGAACATCTCTGAAATGATTGTGATCAAGTGTGTTTTTACTGATAGATACCAATAGTCCATCTACACGGTGATCGATGAGTGCCTGCACATTGATCATTTCCCTGAGATAATCTTCATTTGACTGACAAATCATTACCCGGTAACCGCTACCATATGCCATGTCTTCAATGCCACTGATTACAGAAGAAAAAAAGTGGTGGATAATTTCAGGTATGATCACACCAATTGTCAACGAACGCTTTTGCTTCAGGGCAAGTGCCATGGCATTCGGACTGTAATGAACACGCCGGGCGTATTCCTGAACTTTCCTGCATGTTTCTTCACTGATATCCGGGTGATTTTTTAATGCCCTTGACACCGTAGAAACTGATACACCCAGTGCCTTTGCAATGTCGCTTATAGACGCTTGACCAGATTTCATTTCCCTTTTGTGTTGAATATCAGAACATGAACATGATGAAACCATGTTTACCCATTCCTAATTATGAAACATATTAAAAACAACGTGACCGGAAAAGCAACCGGTTATCAACAAGTAAAGTTATACAAAAACTAACAATGTTCAAAGCTTAACCTATTCTTAACCGGTATTATTCATGCAGGTCAAACCCTTTTGTCTGATCTGCTCTTGTATATACATTATATTAACACCGGGAGATAAAACGTTGTTTGGGATTATCCGTTTAGGGTGTCGCAAACGTTTGCATAATTTTAAATGGAAAAAACTGATAATCAACGTTAAAATATGTTTATTTTTCCTTTTTTTTCTTAACTTTGCGAACATTTTCAACAACCAACTTTCATTTAAATTTGTTAGACACATGACAAAACCAATCAAAAACATTTTGCCACTGCTTGTGCTGCTCTTGATCAGCATGTATGCTTTTGGGCAAAGAGGAACAGTGTCCGGGGTCGTCAGCGATGCCCAGACCGGCGAAACATTACCCGGCGCCAACGTAGTGATCCAGGGGACCACTACCGGCACGGTGACTGACATTGACGGTGAATATTCCTTTAGTGTGCCGGTTGGGGAAGTTACCCTGGTAGCCAGCTTCATCGGGTATGATTCAATGGTGCGGACCATCACAATTGGAGATGGTGAAACCATTGTATTGAACTTTGCGCTGAGGCTTGATGTGGAAACGCTTGAAGAGTTTGTGGTGATCGGTTATGGTATTCAACGCCGTACGGATGCCACAGGTTCTGTTATCACCGTTGGGGAGCGTGATTTCAACCTGGGTAACATCACCACTCCCGGTGAGTTGCTCCGGGGTAAAATGCCCGGTGTGCAAATTACTTCAGCAGGTGGGGCACCCGGTTCCGGGGAGACGATCCGTATCAGGGGTGGTTCTTCCCTGAGGGCCGACAATGACCCGCTGATTGTTATCGATGGGGTACCCATCGAAAGCCAGGGGGTACCCGGGTTGAGGAACCCGCTGTCCACCATCAACCCAAATGACATTGAGTCATTTACCGTACTGAAAGATGCATCCGCAACAGCTATCTACGGATCACGTGCATCCAACGGTGTCATCCTGATCACCACAAAACAGGGTAAACGCGACATGCCTTTGCAGTTGAACTATGCAGGAACCTACTCCCTGTCGTCAAATATCAGGACCGCCGATGTGCTTGTTGCAGATGAATTCCGCAGCCTGGTTAATGAACGTTACGGTGACAGGCCCTCCGTCATAGGCATGATCGGTGATGCCAGCACAAACTGGCAGGATCAGATATTCCGTGACGCCATTGCCCATGATCACACCTTTAGTGCAACCGGTGCTTTCAGAGGACTGCCCTATCGCGTAGCCATCGGTTACAAAGAAGAAGAAGGGGTGCTGCTCAGGGATCATATTCAGAGAGCCTCCGCCAGCATCAACCTTAACCCCAGCTTCTTCGACGATCACCTGAATGTTACCTTAAACGCAAGGGGTGTGAATATTGAAAACCAGTTTGCCAACGAAGGCGCTATCGGTGCTGCCGTGGCTTTCGACCCCACACAGCCTGTCATGGTTGATGGAGGTAAGTTCGGAGGTTACTTTACATGGGAAGAAGGCGGTATACCAAAGGGTGTGGCCACCAATAACCCGGTTGCCCTGCTCGACCTTACAAACAACCAATCAACCGTAAATCGCCTGATCGGTAACCTGCAGATGGACTACAAAGTACACTGGTTACCCAAGCTGCGGGCGAATATGAATGTTGCTTATGACTACTCTGAGTCGGAAGGAACAAACTTTACTCCCGACTATGCAGCATGGGCTTATGTGTCCGGAGGTTCAGACGGTATCTATGATCAGCAAAGAAAGAACACCCTGTTTGACTTTTACCTGAACTATGCCGACGAAATGCCATCCATCAACAGCCGTTTTGATATCATGGGCGGTTATTCCTGGCAGCACTTCTGGAACAAAGGCTCATCTTATGTAACCAATATCCCCGGTAATATTGCCGGTACTGAGTTCAGGATATTCGAAGATGTCAACTATGAACAGGAGCATTACCTGATCTCTTTCTTCGGAAGAGCAAACTACTATTTCATGGAGCGTTACATCATGACCTTTACCCTTCGTAATGACCATACATCACGCTTCTCACCGGAAACGCGTTCAGGTGTATTTCCTTCAGCAGCTTTTGCATGGCGTATCGATCAGGAAGACTTCATGGCCAACCTGCCTGCTTTCAATGAGTTAAGATTGCGTCTTGGGTGGGGTGTTACCGGGCAGCAGAATGTAACCGGCAACTATTATCCCTATCTGGCGCGCTACACACGCAGCCGTGAAGGTGCCAGCTACCCCTTCGGCATTGGCAACTTCCTGCAAACCTGGAGACCGGAAGGTTATGACATCAACATCAAGTGGGAAGAAACAACCACATACAACCTTGGTATCGACTATGCCCTTTTTAATGACAGATACTATGGTTCCATTGACGTTTATCTGCGCGAAACCGATGACCTTATTAACGAAATCCCAATCCCGGCCGGTACAAACCTCACAAACTTCATTGTTACCAATATCGGCAGCATGGAAAACAGGGGGGTGGAGTTCAGTATTTTCACCCGGCCTATTGTCAGGGAAGATCTTCGCTGGCAAATCGGATTCAATGCCACATACAATGAGCGCAAGATCACCAGGCTAACCGCCGTTGATGATCCCACTTACATTGGTATTCAAACAGGTGGCATATCCGGTGGTGTAGGAAACTTCGCCGGTATACACAGTGTAGGTCACACACCCTCTTCTTTCTATGTATATCAGCAGGTGTATGATCAGGATGGCAACCCCATTGAAGGTCTGTATGTTGACCGAAGCGGCGATGGAACCATCAGCTCTGCTGACCTGTTCCATTTCAAAAGCCCCATGCCCGATTACTTTTTCGGAATCACTTCAGAGGTCACTTATAAAGACTGGACCTTCTCCTTTGCCGGTCGTGCAAATATCGGAAACTACGTTTACAACAACGTAAGCTCTATGAATGGTGAGCTTAGCAGATTGCACAGACCCGAAGGGCCATACCTGAGCAATATAACCAGTGATGCACTGGATGTGATGTTCAACAACGCTCAATACCTGTCAAGCTTTTATGTACAGGATGGTTCATTTTTCAAAATGGATCATATTACACTGGGATATAATTTCATTGACGTCATGAACACCGGCGCAAATCTGAGTCTGTCGGCCGTAGTACAGAATGCTTTCATGATTACAGGCTACAAAGGCCTTGATCCGGAAGTGGCAAACGGTATTGACAACAATATCTATCCGCGGCCGCGTATTTTTGCACTCAACGTCAATCTCCGGTTTTAATAAACTCACAACAAAATAGCATTATGAAAAAATTGAAAGTATTCACAATCATAACAGCAGCCTTCCTGATCGCTTTTTCATCCTGTATGAAAGATCTGGATACTGTACCATTGGATGATACAGAAATCACAGCTGCCGAGATTTTTGAAGACCCCGCGGCATACCGGGAAATCCTCGCCAAATTGTATGCAGGATTGGCGGTGAGTGGCCAGCAGGGACCTGCAGGAATGCCCGACATCGGCGGTATCGATGAAGGGTTCGGACAATACCTCCGCGCCATGTACTACCACCAGGTGCTGACCACCGATGAAGCGGTGATCGGATGGGATGACCAAACCATCAAAGACCTGGTTTACCAAAGCTGGACAGCCAGCGACGTGTTTGTTGCGGCAATGTATTACCGCATCTTTTATCAGATCGCCCTGGCCAATGAGTATATCCGTCAGACAACGGATAACCTTTTGGACGACAGGGGTGTTACAGGAGAACTAAGAGAGCAGGTAACCGTTTACCGTGCAGAAGCAAGGTTCCTTAGGGCTTACAGTTACTGGCATGCACTGGATATTTTCGGAAACGTGCCTTTTGTAACGGATAAAGACCCCATCGGTGCTTTCCTTCCCGAACAGACAAATACCAGCGACCTGTTTGACTACATTGAATCGGAGCTTATCGAGATCATTCCTTTGATGAAAGAACCCCGCACAAATGTGTACGGCCGGGTTGACCGTGCTGCTGCCTGGATGCTGCTGGCAAAACTGTATATGAATGCAGAAGTCTATGCAAATCAGGCCAAATATACCGAAGCGCTCACCTATCTGAACCAGGTTATCAATGCCGGCTTCTCTCTTGAAGATGAATACGCGCATTTGTTCAATGCCGACAACTATTTGAGCGATAACGAGATCATCATGAGGGTGCCCTACCATGGAATCGAAACCCAGACATTTGGAGGCACCACCTTTTTGATCAAAGCCGCCATCGGCGGCGACATGGAAGTAGCCGACTCAGGAGTGGATGACGGCTGGGGCGGTTTGCGCACTACGCCGGAGTTTGTATCTTTGTTTGATGAAAACGATGGCCGCGCCATGTTTTTCACCGACGGACAAACGCTGGAGATCAGCAATCTGTCAGATTTCCAGAATGGTTATGCCATTCGTAAGTTCACCAATCTGACCAGGGATGGTGAACCGGGCTCAAACCTTCAGCATCCTGACACCGACTGGCCCATATTCAGACTGGCCGATGCATATCTGATGTATGCAGAAGCTGTGTTGAGAGGCGGATCGGGTGGCAGCTCAGCCACAGCTTTGGAACTTGTTAATACCATCAGGGAAAGAGCTTTTGGTGACAATTCAGGGAATATCACCGCCGGTCAGCTTACGCTCGACTTCATCCTGGATGAACGCGGCAGAGAGCTTTACTGGGAAGGTCACCGACGCACAGACCTGCTGCGTTACGGACGCTTCGCCGGTGACGCGTACATTTGGTCATGGAAAGGTGAATCACGCGACGGGTTACCCACAAATACAAGGTATAACCTGTTCCCCATTCCGGATGCCGATATCACGGCCAACCCGAATCTGGTACAAAACCCCGGTTATTAATCACAGAAATAAAAAAAATCAAATATGATGAAAAGAACAGCAATCATTTTTGCCATAATTTTCGGGATCGGGATACTGAACTCCTGCGAGGAAGACAAAGACCATGTACTGGACATGTCTGAAGCAGTTGCTCCCCAGTTTACCAACCCCGACCATGGCAGCGCATATATTCTTGAAGAAGAAAATGAGCTGGAGCCACTCTTCACTTTCCAGTGGAGTGCTGCCGAATACAAAGCAGAAGGGCTGCCTGACGTGAGATATCTCATGCAGGCCGTGAAGACCAGCATCGGGTGGGACAATCCCGACTCAATCATTGACATCGTGGAAACAAGAAATACCAGCCATGATGTTTCTGTAAGAGGTATGAACCGCATTGCCTTCAATCGTTTGAATATCCCCGCTTTTGAAACGGACGAAATATCATTTCGCTTGCAGGCATTTCTTACCCGTGCCAATACCCAAACCTGGTTGTTCTCAGAGCCCCTTACCATTAGCGTAACCACCTACGAGTCTGTCGGCGAGGCATCCATCCTGAATGTGCCCGGCAGCTACCAGGGCTGGGATCCGGGTAACAACCAAACAGTGGTTTACTCACCTGAGGATGACGACCTGTATGAAGGCTATCTCTTCTTTGAAGAAGACGATACCGAGTACAAGTTTGCCAAAGGCAGCTGGGATGAAAACTGGGGTGACGACGACGCCGATGGCAACCTGCAACCCGACGGTGCAAACATTATCGCCGAGCTGGCAGGTGTTTACAGAATCAATGCCGACATGAACGAATTTACCCACACCCAGTTCCGCACCGAATGGGCACTTATCGGAAGTGCAGCCCTGGGCTGGGATACCGATGTACCCATGGAGGTTGACCTGGAATACTGGGAAGAAAACTGGAAAGTACGTTACGTGATCACATTGGATCTGGAGCCCGGCCACTTTAAATTCAGGGCTAACGGCGCATGGGATCCACCGGCAGGTTTGAACATGGGTATTGATGATGATGCAGAAGAAGGCGTACTGATGTACGGCGGATTCGGTAACGATATTCCCATTGATGAAGCCGGAACATATACAGTAATTCTCGACTTGACCGGTCCTGTTTATCGCTATGAGCTACACAAAGAATAAAGGTCCGGTATTTGGTTAATTGTTGTTTGAACACAAGAGACGCAACCAAATGGTTGCGTCTCTTTTTTTTGTGCCGTAATGGGTATCGCCGTTGTTGATGAGCGGAAAAACACCTCATGCACACCCCGGGAACAGCCGTAATGCTAAAGGGCAGATGTGAACTGATTCAAAAAGCGCAGGTCATTTTCGAAAAACATCCTTAGATCTTTGACCTGGTAAATATTCATGGTGATCCTTTCGATACCCATACCAAATGCATACCCTGTATATTTTTTGCTATCGATGCCGCAGTTATCGAGCACATTGGGATCCACCATGCCGCATCCCAAAACTTCAATCCAGCCGCTGTATTTGCAAATCGGGCATCCGGGGCCTCCGCAGATATTGCATGATACGTCCATTTCGGCCGACGGCTCTGTGAAGGGGAAAAACGAAGGCCTTAACCGAATCCGGGTCTGTTCGCCAAACATTTCACGGGCGAAATAAAGCAAGATTTGTTTCATGTCGGCAAAAGACACTCCTTCATCAATATACAGGCCTTCTACCTGGTGGAAAATGCAGTGTGCCCTGGCTGATATGGCCTCATTGCGAAATACTCTGCCCGGCGAAATGGTACGGATAGGTGGTTGTTGATTTTCCATAACCCTCACCTGTACAGAAGATGTATGGGTGCGCAGGGCGATGTCAGGTTGCTTTTCAACGAAGAAGGTGTCCTGCATATCACGGGCCGGATGTTCCTCCGGGAAGTTTAACGCGCTGAAATTGTGCCAGTCGTCCTCAATCTCCGGACCTTCAGAGATCACAAATCCGATTTTTTCAAAAATAGTGTTGATTTTATTTCTAACCACCGACAAGGGGTGCCTGCTGCCAATGGGGTTAAAAACGGCAGGCATGGTCATATCCGGTTTACTGTCCAATGTTTCTTGCCCGGATGCCTGGTCCTCAAGGCCGGACTTTAGGACTTGTAACTTGAGTGTTGCTGTTTGCTTTAGTTCGTTCAGCAGCCGTCCAATCTCCTTGCGGGCCTCCGGCTCTACATGTCTGAAATCCTGAAAAAGAGAGGGAATGGCTCCCTTTTTTGAAAGCATCCGCAGACGAAAGGCCTCCAGCTCTTCCGCTGTTTTTGCCTCAAAACGCTCCACCTCCTTCAGAAGAGCATCAATTTTTTCCTTCATCTGTTTATAATTTGTGTTCATTGAGACGAGGCATGCATTGTCTGTAAATTGTGCGTCCCCCCATCATATTCATTACATTACCCGAAACATGTTTCCGGCCGTTTTGCAAAGGGTGATTGTCAGTGCTTTTATGCGCCCGTAGTGGGTTACCGGGGGGCAACAAAGCCATACAGAGATTGTGAGATTATTCCAGGATCTGCATACTGATAATGGATACATCTTCCGCCGGCCTGTCCCTTTGACCCGTTTCCACGCTTGCTATCCGGTCAACCACGTCGAGACCTTCAACCACATATCCAAAAACAGTATATGCATCATCGAGGTGCGGGGTACCTCCAATGGTGGTATAGGATTCACGCTGTTCTTCGCTGAAAGCGATTCCCCTGCCCTGCTCCATCTGTGCAAGCTCATTTTCTGACCATACGCGCCCCTGTACAATATAGAACTGGGATCCGGATGATCTTCGCTCGGGGTTTGCCTGGTCGCCCTGGCGGGCAGCAGCCAGCGCACCCTTGTGATGAAACAGACCGGGTATGATTTCAGCCGGAATGGTATATCCCGGGCCCCCGGTTCCCAGGGGTTCACCCGGAACAGCATCCCTGCTTAAAGGGTCACCCGTCTGAATCATAAATCCACTGATCACACGGTGAAACAACAGCCCGTCATAAAACCCATCCTGCACAAGTTTGATAAAGTTATCACGATGTTGCGGGGTTTTGTCATATAACGCTACCACGATATCTCCTTTGTCGGTACTGATCAACACCCTGACAGACATTTCGGTGCCTGTTTCCCGGTTGCCTGCTGTACTGCCACTCCTGTTGCATCCCGCAACCAGGAATATGCCCACTAAAAATAATGAAATCAGAGAAATACTGTTTTGCTTTTTCATTGTTGTAAATTTTTTTGAAGGCCAAAGTTACACATTATGTGTATTTCTCACAATATTCACAAAAAAACCCAAGCCTTGTCAGTATAACGTTTTTCCTGCAGGTGAAAAACATCAGGCTGCAAAGGGCCGTTCTTTTGATGGCCAAAAGGTTATGAAGGGAAAGATTCCCGGAAGAGCTGGGTAAAAGCGTGCAATAAAGCTGCCCGGTATTGATCAGTTAAATGATGGATTGGACCATGAAAGGGGAACAAGCAGTTGAAAAGCACCATCATTGTTTTTCAGACGTCCTTTGAAATTACCTTCCACCTGAAGTCCCATTTTTTTATAATGATCAACGGACGCTGCGTTTTTTACAAAGGTATTCAACTCCACACGAAATACGTTGCTGTGCTTTTTTTCGATTTCACCAAAAAGCCAGTTCACCAGTTCTGTTTCGCGGTTTTGGGCCGTACTGTCCAACCTGGAAAAGAAAATAAACTCCCTCAAAAAAACACCATCATCCTGGGTAGTACCGGTTGCCTGATAGTCATGAATCTCTCCGATAAGCTCAAGTTCTTCAAGGTTGTTTTCCACAACGAGGATATTCCCTTTTCGTATGTTTTTATCAATGAATTCTTCCATAAAACCATTGGGCACAAGAGAAGGATTGGAAAGTTGCTTCTCCCGGGCAATGCTTTCCCGAATCAGTTGATGGATTTTATCTTTATCCGCATCTTTAGCTGTTCGGATGCTGTAATGATAGGGCATGATATGCTGGTTGGGTTGGTGGATTCTGAGATTTCGGGGAAAAACCCCTGCGCTAAAACATGTGTTTAAAACATTGATATTCAGCAATTTATTGATTTCTGCAAAGATGCAAAAAGAAATTGAATTATCGGTATGTATTTCAATTTTTCACAGGTTTTTTGTGATTAAACTTAACCTGTATTATTCATGCTTTTAATTCAGGTCAGATGCGAG
>REEA01000030.1 GCA_007695305.1 Bacteroidia bacterium | reverse complement strand
GGCTTGCTGTTTTATAGTTTTGATGCCTTTTTTAACTTCCCCATCGACCGGCCGGAAATACAAATGCTTTTTGCACTCTTTGTAGCTGTAGGCATCGCCACCGCGTTGAAACCGGTTCAGGATGCGGAGGATGAAAAACAAACCGCCACAGCCTATGAGCTGGAGGCAGGAAAAGAAAACAGCCCGCGAAGAGCCATTCTGGCACGGATACTCTCCGGACTGTTTATTTTGCTGATGCTGGGGTCGGCCTACGTGTTGTATCTCAACTTTGAGTCATCCAAGCTGCAAAGGGTTATCTACCAGGATATCATGCGCGGGCAGCTGGACAGAGAGCCGGAGGTTTTTCTTGACGAGTTTCCGGATATCCCTAACGTGAGCATATGGGGAGAATCCATCAATGCCACCATTGCCCGCTATTTGTTGGAAGAGGAACGATATGACGAGGTAGTAGACCTGCTGATGGACGACCGTGACGTCAACCCGTTCGACGGGCGGCGGGAATTTTTTATGGCCATGGCCTTCAACAACATGGGCAACAAAGACAGTGCCCTGATCTATTCAGAAAAGGCCTATGCCGTGAAACCACATTACTTCCGGAATGTACACCTGATGACCACACTGATGCAGGAGCTGGGACGAACGGATGAGGTGGCCCTGATCCTGGAAGCCTTCCTTGCTCACGACAACAGCGATGTGAACGCCTACCTCTATACCACCAGCTTTCTGCACAGACAGGGCGATACGGAGCGTGCGTGGCAGCATATCGACACTGCATATCAGCGGCTTTCAAGAGATGAAAGGATACAACAACAACACACCTTCTTACAGAACCAGCTGTTTGTTCTGCCACACCAGCATATTTTCCAGCGGGCAGCCGAATACTATAACAACCAGCAATATGCTGAGGCACTGCCTTATCTGGAAGAATTTATTGAGAAAACCCCGTTTCAGCAAACCGCTTACCGGATGAGGGCTTTTTCCCATTACCATCTTGGCATGCACGAAGACTGCATTGCCGGCATCAACGAAATTTTTGAGCTAGGAGAGCGCGACCCGAGCCTGGTAAATCTGAGAGGAGTATGCCTGCGGGCGCTGGGAGACCATGAGGCAGCCTGTGAGGATTTTCGCGAAGCCATGGAAGCCGGGGTTCAAAGTGGTATCACCAACTACAGGAATTTTTGCACGCCATGATTTTCAAGGCTTCGCCTTGTCATTTATTGTCATTTGCGCTTCGCGCGTCATTGTCTTTCTTCAGAGCTATTTGTGTGTATCTGTGGACTCATTTTACGCTTCGCGCGTCATTTAAGGCTTCGCCTTGTCATTTATTGTCATTTGCGCTTCGCGCGTCATTTATAGTCATTGAACAAAAGTGTTTGGGTTTGTTGGGTTGTTTGTTTCTCGCAGATACTTCGACAAGCTCAGCACAGGTTGGCGCAGATTTCTTCGCGGAAGAGAACTTTGTGTCCTTCCCAACCCTCTATTTCCTGAATTTCATCAACAAACAGATAGACTTTGCCTTTTGGCTTCATCCGGTCTAAATACTTTTTGATGAGGGCGTCCTGCTGTTTGTAATCTGCAACGAAATCAAAATCAGTGTATTCCTTATTAAGATAAAAGATGTTTGATGCAGGAATACCAGAGCTGGTAAGCTCCCTGATGGTTTGCCTGAGCAAAAAGCTTTTCCCGGCCCGTCGTTGCCCCACCAAAACTTTAACCAGGCGATTGCCGGTGTATTGCCACAGTTTTGAGAGATACGCCCGCCGTGTTACTCCCAGGTCAGGAAAAACGGCGTCCCAGAAGGTGTATTTTTGGAGTGCTGCAATATATTCAGACATGGTTGAATGTTTTTACAAAAACACAAAACTATAAGACACATTTGAATGTTTTACAAAAAACAAAAACGCCGGTTTGTGAACAATATGAATGATTGTTGGCGTCGCGCATCAATTGATGGTCGTTGGTGTTTTGGGGGCGATGGGGTTTTTTACCCGGAAGCTGGAAGTTGCTATCGCAAGCTTCCAGTTCCTCGCGCGCCAGTTTACCGGAAAACGCCACGGGAGACCTTCCAGCTTGCGCCAGCAACTGGAAGCGTCCTTGCACATAGTTTCGTAAACCAACAGGGATTTGATTAAAATATTGTGTAAATTTGTACAGGATGAATTTGACCTATTTACATCAGCCACTGGCGTTTTTACCAAAATGAACATACCAAAACAAATTCAATATTGGATCGATACTGCCGCTGATGATTTGCATACAGCAGAAGTACTTCTTAACAACAAGAAGGTTCTTCATGCTTTGTTTTTTTGTCACTTATGTATTGAGAAAGCGATCAAGGCTCATATTGTGCGTTGCACATCAAAAACCCCTGTGAGATCACACAACCTGCAATATCTTATTGGGATTACCGATATTACACTTACTGATGACGAAAAAGATTTTTGCGCATTACTGATGACATATCACCTTGAAGGCCGTTATCCGGAAAATTATCCCGATACACCGTCATTACTAAACGCAGAGGAAATTTTAACCAAAACAAAATCATTGTTTCAATGCTTCAGGAAGAAGTTATAGATAAAATCAGACGTTATTGTTTGTTGCTCAACGATGCCGGCATCAGGGTTGAGAAAGCATTTCTTTATGGCAGCTGGGCCCGAAAAGAGGGCACAAAAGAGAGCGACATTGATGTAATGATCATTTCGCCTGATTTTGACAATCAGGATATGATGCTTAAGGCCAAAGCCTGGAGACTCACAGAAAGCATAGACCCTAAAATTGAACCATATAGCGTAGGGTCAAAAAAGTTTGCACACGACGATGTGTCGCCTCTTTTGCAGGTTGTAAGGGAAGAAGGGTTGGAAATAAAACTTTAAGCAAACCGGTGGGTTGGAGAAATGCGTCATTACGCTTCGCTGTTATTTTCGATTTTCAATTACCGATTTTCGATTATTTTACATGGACGCTTCCAGTTGCTATCGCAAGCTGGAAGGTCTCCCCGTGGCGTTTACCGGACACAGATTCTTTTCACAGATGGACACAGATGAAAGTCCTCGTTTCCTCCTTCTACTCTCTTACGTCTCTTACGTCTCTAACGTCCCTCAAGTCTCTCAAGTCTCCAAAACCCTCCTCAACACCTTAGCAATACGTTCACGGTCAGTGGGGGTGAGGGATGAGCCGGAGGGAAGGCAGAGGCCCTGTTGGAAGAGTTTGTCGGAAACACCGGTAGAAAAGAAGGGAAAGGAGGCGAATACCGGTTGCTGGTGCATTGGTTTCCAAATGGGGCGGGATTCGATGTTTTCCTTTTCCATGGCAAGGCGGATGGCCTCGCGGGTGATGCCGCCGGTTTGGGCAGGGTCCACCAGTATGGAGGAGAGCCAGCGGTTAGAAAAGAAACCATCGGGTTCAGGCAAGAAGGAGATGCCCGGCACATCTTTCAACAGATCCATATAGAAATCGTAATTTGCCCGTCGTTGCGCGATCCGCTGAGAAAGCACCTGCATCTGTCCGCGGCCGATACCTGCCAGCACGTTGCTCATACGGTAGTTGTAGCCGATCTCAGAGTGCTGGTAGTGCGGCGCGGGGTCGCGGGCCTGGGTGGCCAGGAAGCGTGCTTTTTGGATCATTGCTTCATTGTTCGACAGCAGCGCACCGCCACCGGAGGTGGTGATGATCTTGTTGCCGTTGAAAGACAGTATGCCGAAATCACCGAAAGAACCACATTGTTTGCCTTTGATGTGAGAGCCCAGCGCTTCGGCGGCATCTTCTACCACCGGAATATTGTACTTGGCGGCAACAGCCAGGATTTCGTCCATTTTGGCCGGCATGCCGTAAAGGTGAACAGGGAGGATGGCTTTTGGGAGCCGGGAGCTGGGAGTTGGGAGCTGAGAACTGGGAACTGGGAGCTGGGAGATGGAGGTAATTTTGCCGGAGGTGCATGCTGCTATTGCTTTTTCGAGGCTAAGGGGGCACATGTTCCAGGTTTCGGGCTCAGAATCGACGAAAACGGGCGTGGCGCCAAGATATCGTATGGGGTTGGCGCTGGCGGAGAATGTGAGGCTTTGGCAGATCACGTAATCGCCAGGTTGCACGTCGAGCAGGATCAGGGCGAGGTGGATGGCGGCGGTGCCCGAGCTGAGAGCGGCGACGTGTTTTACGCCGGTTTGTTTTGCCAGGTCAGCTTCGAAGCCATCCACGTTGGGCCCGAGCGGGGCGATCCAGTTGGTGGCGAAGGCGTCGTTGACGAAGGCTTGTTCGGTGTTGCCCATGTGGGGCGGAGAGAGGTATATCCGGGGGCGCATAATATCTGGATTTTTTGTTTGATTACGCAATTTCCACACCTGGCTTATGTTTTAAATAGTCGTTGTTTGGCCTGAAACCCCAACCAAGCATTGATACAATGTCGAAAAAATCCCTTCCCTTGTTTCGTTTTCGGTTCATCACCGCATAAAATTTCATTGATAATAAAACATCGGGAGGGGTGCTGTTTATCAGGGTAAATACGTCGAACTTATTTAGAATGGGTTTTTCTGGCTGATAATAGAAAAATTAGACCTCAGAATCAAGAATGGGTTTTTGTCAAAAATAACAATTATTTGATACATTTACGCTTCGCGCTGTCATTATATGCTTCGCATATCATTATATGCTTCGCATGTCATTTGCGCTTCGCGCGTCATTTATTGTCATTTAGCGCTTCGCGCTGTCATTTCAGGTCATTGTTGGGGTATGTGAACGTGTCTTCATGATCGAAACAAATGATGGTGCCGGTCTTTGTGCCAAGGTAATCACATGCTTCGTTAAGCCCCCGGAGCTCACGTTCTTTTGTAGATCCCTCAAGGATGTCCCAGCTAACCTGAAACGGGCTCATGGTGTTGCCATCCTTTACTATAAAGTCGCATTCATGATTACCTTTGAAATAGAATAACGCTTTGCCTGCTTTCAGGTATTCCAGGAAAACCAAATTTTCCAGAAGCTTTCCCCTGTTTTTCGATATGGAAAACTCAACCGCCGACAACTGTTTTAGCGTTTTGATTTCGCAAAACCATCAAATAAACTTAAGCGAACATAAATTAATGGCGGATTAATTATTAACAAATATGGTTAAACGGGTTGGCGTGTCATTTTCCTAAGGAAGCCAATGAAATCACATTAATTCCGTCTGGCCGGCGATGGCTCATTCCTGTTCCGGTAATAATGTTTAATGATTTCGGCAAATTCATTGTTTTATTTCAAAAGCGGCATAATCGCCGTTACGTTTCTGTACGATGGCATCAATTTCCAAACCATAAGAATCGTGATAATGAAATACGTTTGCGTCATTTGCTTTGGCA
>REEA01000064.1 GCA_007695305.1 Bacteroidia bacterium | reverse complement strand
GGCTGCGCCGACGGCCGGGAAAAGTTTGTGAAAGACTTTGTGGCTGCATGGAACAAGGTGATGAACCTGGACCGGTTTGACCTGAAATAATGGTTTGAACAATTTGCTGATGATACAGCAAAAAGGATGATTGAATCATTTAAAGGCAGTTCGGAAACGGGCTGCCTTTTTTATTGTTTTGAGGCGCGTTTGCGTTCGTGTTCATCCAGGATCACCTTGCGCATCCGGATATGGCTGGGTGTAAATTCGACACACTCATCCTTGCCGATATACTCCAGGGCTTCTTCCATGGAGAACTTAACCGCGGGTGTAATGTTCGCTTTATCATCCGACCCTGATGCTCTTACGTTGGTAAGCTTTTTTGTTTTGGTCACATTCACCAGCAGATCATCCTGCCGGGTGTTTTCCCCAATTACTTGTCCGGCATAGATCTGTTCACCGGGGTCGATAAAAAACCTGCCGCGTTCCTGCAGTTTGTCAATGGCATAAGCAATGGCGGTTCCTGTTTCCATGGCTATCAGTGCTCCGTTACGCTTTACGCCAAAGGGGCCTTTGTAGGGTTCGTATCCTTTGAACCGGTGCGCCATGATGGCTTCTCCTTCGGTAGCCGTCAGAATGGTATTACGCAGTCCGATGAGGCCGCGGGCAGGAATGTCAAAGCTCAACCCGGTGCGTTCATTTTTCTGTTCCATTCCGGTCATATTGCCTTTACGCTGGGAGACCAACTCTATCACTTTCCCCGAAAAAGCCTCGGGAACATTGATCATCAGATGCTCCACGGGTTCGTGTTGCAGGTTGTTGATCTCTTTCATGATCACGGTTGGCTGGCCTACCTGGAGCTCATAGCCCTCGCGTCGCATGGTTTCGATAAGGATAGACAGGTGCAGAATCCCTCTGCCAAACACCATAAACGTTTCAGCATTGTTGGTTTCTTCCACACGGAGTGCCAGGTTTTTCTCCGTTTCCCTGAAAAGCCTGTCGCGCAAATGCCGGCTGGTGACAAATTTTCCGTCGCGCCCGTAAAAAGGGGAGGTGTTGATAGAGAAAAGCATGCTCATGGTGGGCTCATCTATGGCAATTGGTTTGATGCCCTCAGGATATTCATGGTCGGCAATGGTATCCCCGATATCAAAATGCTCTAATCCGAGAACGGCACATATCTCTCCCGCCTGAATTTCGTGTTTGATCTTTTCTTTGCCCAAGCCTTCAAAAACATACAATTCTTTGATGCGCGACTTCACAATATCTCCATTTCGCTTTACCAGCGACACCGGTTGGTTTTGCACCAGTGTACCCCTGGTGATTTTTCCTACGGCGATTCTTCCGATGTAGGAGCTGTAATCCAGGGATGTGATCTGCATTTGTGTTGTCCCTTCGGGATATTTTCCTTCCGGGATATGTTCGATGATGGCGTCCAGCAGATGGGAAACATCGGTAGTGGGTTGCTGCCAGTCGTCGGACATCCAGCCGGCCTTGGCTGAACCGAAAACGGTGGGGAAATTCAGCTGGTCTTCGGTGGCATTCAGGCTGAACATCAGGTCAAATACCTTCTCCTGGGCCAGTTCCGGGTCACAGTTGGGCTTATCCACCTTGTTGATCACCACAATTGGCTTCTTATCCAGGAGAATTGCCTTTTCCAGCACAAAACGGGTTTGGGGCATCGGTCCTTCAAAGGCGTCCACGATCAGTAATACACCGTCGGCCATGTTCAGCACCCTTTCCACTTCACCGCCAAAGTCGGCATGACCCGGAGTATCGATGATATTTATTTTGACGTCTTTGTAACGCACCGAACAGTTTTTTGATAAAATGGTGATGCCGCGCTCCCGCTCCAGATCATTGCTGTCAAGGATCAGCTCTCCCGTTTCCTGGTTTTCACGGAACAGTTTCACCTGGTGTAGGATACGGTCAACCAGGGTGGTTTTACCGTGATCAACATGTGCAATGATGGCGATGTTTCTTATCATAGGTTCAAATTTTTGAGGGGTGCAAAAATACACCTTTTGAACCATTCTGAATAGATTCTGTGATGTTTATTTTGCCTGCATGTATAAGGTAGGTTGAAAAGTATGCACATAAAGTGACCGATTAGATGCAGTTATCGGTCAGCTGCCCGTCATTCAAAGGCTTTCACTACACCACCGGGGCTATTAATCCTCTGCGGCCACCGGGTTTTTGGTATATATGTCGCGTGGTTCCTTCACGAGTGTCCAGGCCAGGGCAGAGATCCCTACCGTTACGGCACAAACAATAAAGATGACTCCTTTGTCTTCTGCTTCATCAACGAGTTCGCCCACGCCAAAGCTAGAAACAAACTGCGGTAGCACAACAGCCAGGTTGAATAGTCCCATGTATAGCCCCATGCGCGATTGCGGGATCTTTTGCGACATGATGGCAAACGGCAAACTGATGGTGGCTGCCCATCCAAAGCCAACGATGGCCATGAGCAGGTAAATCATCATTGGGGCGTAACCAAATTGCAGGATGCTGAAATAGCCAAGCGACATGCTTGCGATACATACGGCATGGGTTCTTACCCGACCAAATCTTGCCGCCAGAGGTTCCAGAATCAGTACCGGGATAATAGCGGCAACCAGGTTAAGGGAGAAAAAGCTCCAGTTCACGATCCGTCCGATGGTATCGCTGATATCCTGGTTGAGGGCTTCCAGACTCACATCATCGGTGAGAAGGGCAGGATCAATGGGCACATCCGCGAGCTCCGGCACCCGGTATCTTACAAAGGCAAACAAGTAAATGAACATAGTCTGTACACCAATCCATGTCCATGAATGTGCTGCCAGTACCTTTTGAAACCCGATCAGTCCGTCTTTTTCTTTGGAAATACCTTTTTCCTTTCTGCTGAGGGTGTACACCATTACGACAATCGTAAGGATCAGGCAAAATATCTCAAACCCGTAGTTGGGTATCTTTGGGATGCCGGCCAGCCTGACCAGAAAACCATAGACGGCATAAAGCAGAAATCCCCAGAGAGGCAGGATGGTTTTCAGGATCTCTATCAAAGAGGCTTCGTTGGTTCCTTCCTTTTTTTCTTTTGCCTCAGGCTCGTCATCAATGTCGGCTTGTCCGTATCGTCCAAGGCGGCGAGGTTCCTTGATAAAAAATGGAGGTATAACGGAAAAAAGGAATACAAGGATCACACCGAAATAGATCAGCACATAGTTATCCCAGACGGCCCCGATAAGATAGGCCAACACTCCGAAGGAGCCCGATACGGTTTGCATCCATGTGTAGCCTTTTGTTCGCGGCCGGCCTTCCGGGGTCACATCGGCGATGATGGAACGCGTGGGGTTGAAACTGATATTGATGGCCAGGTCGATGGTTAGCGAAACAATGATGGCGATACCCAGCACGCCTTCAAGCCCCATACCGGCCTGAATGACGCCAATATTCGGCAATGCCAGAAGACCGAGTGCGGCCAGCACACCACCAATCAAAATAAATGCCCTTCTGCGGCCATTCCATATCCATACATTATCGCTGATGATTCCTACGATAACCTGACCAATGATACCGGCCAGCGGACCCGTAGCCCAAACAAGCCCGATGTCCCTGATTTCCAATCCATATTTTGTGCTGAGCAGCCAGCTCAGGGCGGCAATCTGTACAGCCAGCCCAAATCCCATGGCAGTGGCCGGCAAGCTCAAAAGCGCATAAAAAGGATTGCTGAGTTTTTTCTGAAAGGGTAGCATACATCATGTGTTTTAGAGCGATAAAAGTAATAATTTAAGATGTACATAACACAATTTTTTTTCACCATGCTATTCTGCTATATCCTGCCATAAGCAACACAGGTGCATGTGCTTGCAAATATTGCTTTTCGATAAAGCGGAGATTGGATGTAATCGTAACATAGCCTTTATGATAATCCCACAGAAAAGATTAATTTTGTCAACGAAACATAACAAAGATGATTTTCCCCCAAATATTGCTTTTTGGTATAAGTGGCGGAGAGATACTTATTCTTCTCCTGATCATCCTGTTGCTTTTTGGGCCGAAAAAAATTCCTGAAATAGCCAGGATGGTAGGCCGGGGCATGAATGAAGTAAAAAAGGTGCAGAGGGAGATCAATTCGGAAATCCACCGATATTCATCCACCATTGAGAACGAGGTTAAGGAGATGGATCCCGAAGCAGACAAAAGCCCGGCAGGAAAGGCTCAGAAAATGACTGAAAATAAAGAAGATGAAGGTGAAATGGTTTCGGATAAACCCGATGAAAAAGAAAGTGAAGACAGTACCGGGGACGAGATCCCTTATCCGTACAGAAGAAGTGATCATGATGAGAAAAAGGATGAGCAGACTTGATTGCCTTCCTTGCAATTATTTTTTTTCTTCGTCGTTATTGAATCGATGAATGTATATCCGGAATCTGAAAATCTGGTATTGTCATCAATATTGTAAACAGAAACAGAATACATTTATGCATAGGCTTCTCAGGCTTCTATCGTTAACTTGTTTTATTTTTTTGTTGCTTGTTCCGGATGAGGCTTTTTCCCAGAACCGCCGTTTGGAGCGCGCTGAACGTGCTTTTGAGTTAAAGCAGTACGATGAAGCTGCAGATTTGTATCGCAGGGCTTACAACCGCATAAGACGTCGTGACCGCACAGAAGCCACGCGTCTCATTTTTCAGATCGCCCTTTGTTACCGATATACCAATAACCATCGCATGGCTGAGGGTTGGTTTAACCGGGCGGTAAGGGCTAACTATCCCGATCCGGTAGCGATTTTGTACCTCGCCGACGCCATGATGTTTAACGGTAAATATGAGGAAGCCAGGGCACAGTATCTGCGTTATTCGGAAAAGGCACCCGATGACTGGAGAGGGCCAAGAGGTGTTGCCTCTGTTGATCTGGCTCTCCAATTAAAGGAAAAACCCGAAGAATATGAAGTAGAATTTATCCGCCTTTTTAACTCCCGTGCCGATGACCTCACACCGGCCTTCACTGATCACAGGGGAAGGAGCATGATTTACGCTTCTTCAAGGGATGATGCCCTCGGCAGGGATACAGATCCCTGGACAGGCAACAAGCATACCTCCTTCTTTATCACCTTTCAGGACAGAACCGGAGCCTGGAGCAGACCCAGCCTGCTTGACGAAGGCCCTGTCAATACCGAGTTCAATGAAGGTGCCCCCTCAGTCAACAGGTCGGCTACGGAAATGTTCTTTACCCGGTGTGTCAGAGCCGAAGATGTCGACATGGGCTGCCGTATATACCGGGCCACCAGGGAAGGCCCCAATTGGACAAATCCACAGCTGGTGCCCCTGACCAACGACAGCCTCGTAACGGTAGGGCATCCGGCCATCAGCCCCGATGATCTTACGCTCTATTTTGTTTCCGATATGCCGGGAAGCATTGGTACAAAAGATATCTGGGTAGTACGCCGCAACTCCCCCAATGGTGATTTCGGGCCACCCGAAAACCTTGGAGAAACCATAAACACAAAAGGTAATGAAATGTTCCCCTATGTGCACGAGGACGGCAGCCTGCTCTTCGCTTCGGATGGCCATCCGGGCATGGGAGGTTTGGATATATTCAGGGCAACACTGACAACCGACGGGTGGTCGGAACCCGTAAACCTTGGTGTGCCAATCAACAGTTCGGCCGATGACTTTGGCATCATATTCAAGCCGGGACTGGAACAGGGCTTTTTTACCTCCAACCGCGGCCGTACCGGAGCCTACGACATTTTCTCCTTCTACCTGGCACCGGTGATTTTCAATATCAGCGGTATCGTTCTCGACGACAGTACAAAAACCGTGGTACAAGGTGCAACCGTGCAACTGGTCGGATCGGACGGCACACTGGAACAAATGGAAACCGGCAGGGATGGTCTGTTCTTGTTTGATGAAAATATTGTGAAGGAAAATACAACCTACGATATCCTGGTGAATAAATCAGGGTATTTTTCCGGAAGAGATGCAGTATCCACCATGGGACTTGACAGGAGCAGGGAGTTTGAACTCGAAATTGCCATTGCACCCATTCCTATTACTGCTGTTGAACTTCCGGAAATCCTGTATGAATTTGACAGCTGGGCTCTTCAACCACAATTCAAAGACTCCCTCAATGGCTTAATAGAGATCATGCATGATAATCCAAATATCGTGATCGAACTGGCATCTCATACCGACAGCCGGGGTACCCACGAGTACAACGACACGCTGTCATTCCGTCGTGCACGGGCCGTGGTTGACTACCTCATGCAACAGGGTATTGAGGGCGACAGACTGGAAGCTGCCGGATATGGTAAAAGACGACCACGCATTGTTGACAGGGATTTTGAAAGAGACGGTTTCTTGTTTGAAGCAGGCACAGTGCTAACAGAAGAATTCATTGAAAACCTGCCCGGCGAGGAACATCAGGATGTGGCTCACCAGCTGAACCGCCGAACCGAATTCAGAGTGATCCGTGAGGATTATGAACCGCCTGATCCGGGCGATGAACCCGGCAGGCAACCGTCAACAGAACCCCGACGTGAATGATGGAAAGATATCAGCAAAGAGGAGTGTCTGCAGCAAAAGAGGATGTTCACAAAGCCATTCAGAACCTCCGGAAAGGATTGTATCCCAAAGCATTTTGCAAAATAGTACCCGATTACCTGGGTGGAGACCCCCGCTTTTGTAATGTGATGCACGCCGATGGTGCCGGTACCAAATCATCACTTGCTTACCTCTACTGGAAAGAAACAGGTGACATTTCCGTTTGGGAGGGAATAGCGCAGGATGCCGTTGTGATGAACCTGGACGACCTCATCTGTGTGGGCGCCACAAATAACATCCTGGTCTCTTCAACCATTGGCCGAAACAAAAAAAATATCCCCGGTAATGTATTAACAGCACTCATCAACGGTACAGAAAACTTCCTGCAAAAAATGCGTGACCTGGGTATCCATATGGTACTCACCGGCGGTGAAACGGCAGATGTAGGCGACCTTGTGAAAACAGTAATTGTGGATTCTACCGTTATTGCCCGCATCCCAAGAGAAGAAGTCATTTCCAACGACCAGATTTCGGCCGGTAACCTGATTGTCGGCCTGGCATCCTTCGGGCAAACCATATACGAAAACCACTACAACAGCGGCATTGGCAGCAATGGACTCACCGCAGCAAGGCACGATGTTTTAAACAAAAACTACGCCCGGTCCTATCCCGAAACCTTTGACGCCTCTTTGGAGGAAAGCATTGTCTATGCCGGTTCAGGATCAGTGACTGACTCCATAGGCGGATTACCACTCAACCTCGGACAGCTGCTTTTGAGTCCCACCAGAACCTATGCCCCGGTGGTGTCAAAAATGCTGAAAACCTTCAGAAATCATGTTAAGGGCATGATACATTGCAGTGGTGGCGGGCAAACAAAAGTGTTGCACTTTATTGATTCATTGCATGTAGTAAAGGATGATCTGTTTGAACCTCCCCCGCTGTTTCTTCATATTCAAAAAGAATCGGGTGCTCCATGGCGCGAGATGTACCAGGTGTTCAACATGGGGCATCGCTTTGAAGTATATCTTGATGACCCGGTGGCCGCTGATGAACTGATTGCATTGTGTGCCGATTTCCACCTGGATGCCAAACAGGTCGGGAAAGTGCTGCCCGCTGAAAATAAAAAACTTACCATTTACAGACCTGAGGGAAGCATCGAATATTCCTGATGTAATTGCAGCCCTCTTTTTTTGTAACTTTGCATGTCAAAAATCGTTGTACATGTTATTAGAAAAACTACAGGCTATCAAGCAGAGACATGAAGAGGTAGCAGAACTTATCGCTGATCCGGATGTGATGAACGACATGAAGCGCTATATCCGTTTGAGTAAGGAATACAAAGACCTGCAACCTATTGTGGATGCCTACCTGGAATATAAAAATGTGATTGATAATATTGCATCAGCCAAAGAGATGCTCGCCAGTGAAAAAGATGCTGAATTCAGAGAAATGGCCAAAGCAGAAGTGGATGCATTGCTTCAAAAACAGGAAGAGTTTGAGGAGCAGATCCGAATTCTGCTGATTCCTTCTGATCCCCAGGATGACAAGAATGCCATCGTGGAAATA
The DNA here is from genome assembly GCA_007695305.1 of Bacteroidia bacterium. Lineage (GTDB taxonomy): Bacteria > Bacteroidota > Bacteroidia > Bacteroidales > UBA7960 > PUPG01. Next base: position 59,978 of record REEA01000064.1, on the reverse strand, counting down.
AGGGCCGGTACTGGTGGTGATGAAGCCGCGATTTTTGCCGGAGATCTTTACAGGATGTACTTAAAGTTTTGCGAATCGCAGGGCTGGAGTACAGAACTGGTGGATATGAACGAAGGTACATCCGGAGGATTTAAGGAAGTGATCTTCAATGTTACAGGCGATGGTGTATATGGTATCCTGAAGTATGAATCGGGAGTGCACCGTGTGCAAAGGGTGCCACAGACCGAAACGCAGGGCAGGGTGCATACATCTGCTGCTACCGTGGCTGTTTTGCCCGAAGCAGATGAGTTTGATGTTGAACTGAAGACCAGTGATATCAAGAAGGAGACTTTCTGTGCATCCGGTCCCGGAGGACAGTCTGTCAATACCACCTACTCTGCGGTGCGCCTAACCCATATCCCAACAAGTATCGTAGTATCTTGCCAGGACCAAAAATCCCAGATCAAAAATTTGGAGAAGGCCATGAAGGTGCTTCGGTCGAGGCTTTTTGATATGGAATACAAAAAATACCTTGATGAGATTGCATCCAAAAGAAAAACAATGGTCTCAACCGGAGACAGGTCAGCAAAGATCAGAACCTATAATTTCCCGCAGGGCAGGGTTACCGATCATCGTATCGGACTAACACTTTATAACTTATCGGCCATCATAGACGGTGACATCATGAATATCATCGATGCCCTGCAGGTAGCCGAGAATGCAGAAAAACTGAAAGAAGGTGTTTCCTGAAAACCAAAAACATGAACAGGCAGCAACTGATCCAATTGATCAAAGAAAAGAAGTCTTTTCTGTGTGTCGGGTTAGATACAGACCCGAAACGTATTCCTGTCCATATCCAAAAAAAATATCCCGATGATCCGGTCTTTGCATTCAATCGTATGATCATTGATGCCACAATTGGTGCAGCGGTAGCGTATAAACCAAACCTTGCCTTTTATGAAGCCGGAGGAAGCAAAGGGTGGATAAGTCTGGAGAAAACCATGGCATACCTGGCAGAGCACCCCGAAGGACCTGTTTTTACCATTGCCGACGCCAAACGCGCTGATATAGGTAATACTTCCCTACAGTATGCCCGCGCTTTTTTCGAACATCTGGGCTTTGATGCAGTTACAGTAAATCCCTACCTGGGTCATGATGCCGTGAAACCCTTTCTCGCTTATAAAGGGAAATGGGCAATCATCCTGGCGCTTACCTCAAACCCCGGGTCCAGCGACTTCCAGGTTTTGCAACCACAATTGCCCACATTGCTTGAAAAACTGGGCATTAAAACCTGCTACTGGAAAAAGTTATTTGAACTGGTGATCGAAGAAAGCTGCAAGTGGGGTAATCCTGAGAACACCATGTTTGTAGTCGGAGCTACACATCCTGATATGCTGGACCAGGTGCGCGAAATCATTCCCGACCACTTCCTGCTTATACCCGGAGTGGGTACACAGGGCGGCGACTTGCATCAAATTGCCGAAAAAACACTCACAAAGGATGCCGGAATCCTGGTAAATGTTTCCAGGGCTATTTTATATGCCTCAAAAAATGAAGACTTCTCTGAAAAAGCAAAGGGTGTGGCCATGCATTACCAGCAGCAGATGCAGGAAATTCTTACGGCCAAAAACTATCCTGTATAATTCTGATTCATCTTTTCAAACCTTTTGTTGATTTTATTGTTCTTTTGGTGTTTTAATAAGGCTGGTAAATATCAAAACATTCAATAAATGCAACAGAAGCATACATTGCTCAGACCCGATACAGCTATGTGGCGCAAAGCGCTTGCAGGCATACCCCGTGTGAAAGACAAGTCACAATGGGATGCTCTTGACCCCTTGAGTCGCTGGTTGATATCCACCAGGGCCGCTGTCCTGTTAATGACCCTGTTTGCAGGCATCATAGCCGGCATGTATGCGCAGATGGCAGGCCATTTTGACTGGTTAAGGTTTGTTGTATTGCTTGTGGGGCTGCTGATGGCACATGCAGCCAACAATATCCTCAATGATCTCACCGATCACCGGAGGGGCATTGACAAAAACAACGCGTTTCGTACACAATATGGCACTCAGCCTGTTGAGCAGGGGTTCATGTCCGTTGGGCAATCACGCCGGATGGCTTTCCTCACCGCATTGATCGGAGCCCTCGCGGGAATCTGGCTGGTGCTCGCCTCAGGTACAACCGTTCTATGGTTTTTCCTGGTGGGCATTGTGCTCCTTTTTGCTTACAATTGGCCGCTTAAACACATCGGTTTGGGCGAACCCCTCGTGGTAGTTGTGTGGGGACCCATGATGATCGGTGGAGGTTTTCTTGCCATCACAGGTTTTTGGTCGTGGGATGTGGCCATCGCAAGTTTACCATATGCTCTGGGTCCGACAGCGGTATTGTTTGGGAAACATATTGACAAGATACCGTGGGACAAACCCAGAAAAGTGCGAACATTCCCGGTAATCATCGGACATCTGGCAGCCCGGCGAACGACCATGCTTTTATTTGCACTGCAGTACCTGGTTGTTTTCTATCTCATTGCTACCGGTTTCTTCTCCGTGGCACTGTTGCTGGTTTTGGTGGCATTGCCTTATTACCTGGGAACCATCAGGCGGGTGTTTACCAAGCCAACACCTGAAGAATGCCCATCAGATTATCCAAAAGATGCATGGCCACTCTGGTACTCTTCCTATGCTTTTGTCCATAACCGTAAGTTTGGCGGGATGTTTATGCTGGGGTTAATTGTACACATGGTTCTTGCCTATTTTGGAGTCACCATTTTCTGATCCAGAACATCATGGGTTTTTCCGTTTCTTCTTTTTCCCCGATATCCTGCCACTGAAATGTGGTCATGAGATCCGGCCGCCGGGTATATCCTCTTTTTTCCCAAAAGGCATCCAGGGGTTGATATCCTTTGGGTCGTAAAGGATGGGTGGTGGGGCGCTGAACCGCGCAAAATGCAGTGATGATAAATGTGCCCGATGCTCTGGCGTGTTTTTCCCGTTCGTCAAAAAACTTATGACCAATGCCCTTCCCACGGTAAGGGCTGTATAACAGGGACTCGCCGAAATAAAAAATATTTGCGGTTGACATGCCGGCCTCCAAAAATGGCCTTGTTACCGCATTTGTCTCCATTTCCATAGGCATCCCCGATGAAGCACCCACCACGCGGCTTCCGTCAATGACCAGCACCATTACGGTTTCTTCCGAACGCAGATAAGTGGCCAGGTATCCTTCTTCGTATGCAGCGCTTCCCTCATACAGATAGGGGAAGTCCCTGAATATATCCATTCGTAACCTGGCAAGGTCCGGAATATATGGCTGAATGGCATTGCCCGATACTGTTTTAATGATCACTCCCATAACCCTGATTATTCGTTTAGCTGACCAATATTGGCTCTCCGTTTTGTTTGGATTCTTTGGCCGGGCTGCATTGGAAATACTCCACTCCGGCAAAAAAAAACCTTACCGCAAAAATATAAATAAAGGCGTTTTATATTGACGTATGCATTGGTTTTATAGTTTACTCTGATTGCTTTGTGTATCTTTGCAGATATAACATAAATATATTTTATTTTGGACTTTTCTTCATTTGGATTGGATAAGCGTTTGTTGGAAGGAATAGAAGCCATGCGTTTTGAACAGGCCACGCCGGTTCAGGAGCAGGTTATTCCTGAAATATTGAAGGAGCGTGATGTAATTGCCTGTGCTCAGACCGGAACCGGGAAAACGGCTGCTTTTTTATTGCCCGTTATCCACAAGATCATCACCGGTGAGCGCAGCGAGAAAACGAAGGCCCTGGTGATTGTGCCAACCAGGGAACTTGCCGTGCAGATCTCACAGCAAATGGAAGGTTTTGGTTATTTTGCCCCTGTCAGCTCACAGGCCATCTATGGCGGCGGCACAGGGGAGGTGTTTTCCAATGAAAAACGGGCACTTACCAGTGGTGCAGATATGGTGGTGTGTACCCCGGGCCGGATGATCAGCCACCTGAACCTGGGATATGTTGACTTCAGCGACCTTGATTTTCTAATATTGGATGAAGCCGACAGGATGCTGGACATGGGCTTCCACGACGACATCATGAAAATCATATCTTTCCTGCCAAAGAAAAGACAAAGCCTGTTGTTTTCCGCTACCATGCCACTCAAAATAAGGGATCTGGCACGTAAAATACTTCGTCGTCCCGCAGAGGTCAATATTGGTCTGTCCACACCGCCTGAACAGATACGCCAGGAGGCTTATGTTGTGTTTGAAGATCAGAAAATGCCCCTGGTAAACATGCTCGTAGGGGATGAAAGGATGAAAAGTATACTGATATTCAGTGATACCAAGGTAGGCGTAAAGCAGTTGAGCAGAAACCTTAAAAAGAAGTTTTTGTCAGTGGAAGAAATTCATTCTGACCTCCTCCAGGCTGAACGTGAAGCAGTGATGAACAGGTTTAAAAGCCGGCAGATCAGAATCCTGGTAGCTACAGACATTATCTCCAGAGGCATTGATGTGGAGGATATTGACATGGTCATCAATTATGATGTGCCACATGATGCGGAGGATTATGTGCATCGCATCGGCAGGACTGCAAGGGCCGGCGCCCATGGCAAGGCGTGCACATTCATAAACCCGGAAGAGCAGCGCAAATTTGCCTCCATCGAACGCCTGCTTGGGAAAGCGGTAGATAAATCAAAGGTTCCTGATGAACTGGGTGAGGTGCCGGAATATCACCCGGGTGCGGATGAGGAAAAATGGAAAAGACACAGGAAGTTTTCAGGAAGAAAAAAGCAAGGCGGTGCACCATACAAAAAGAAAACATCCCGCCCAAAAACCCGTTGATTCATGTTTGCCACAATCAATTCTCACATTAACCCCATTCAATTTCCCAAAATAACAATCATTTAAAAAGGAATGCAGAGCAGGTTGTCAGAAAAGTTTGCCAATACAGTGTTTTCTCCATACCACGAAAACATCCGGAAACAGGTTCTTCATGCCATCGAAGATTTTGATAATCTGGGCACAAAGGTGGGCAAGGGAAAAAGAAATATGGTAAAGCATATTGTTGTGGACAATGTTCACCTGAATGTGAAATCCTTCAAAGTACCAAACCTTTTCAACCGGTTCATATACCATTCAGTCAGGAAATCAAAAGCCAGAAGGTCTTACGAATATGCACATTTTCTTTTGCAGCAAAACATCGGAACGCCTCCACCGGTTGCCTATTTCGAGCAAAAAAAAGCCTTGTTGCTGGGGAAAAGTTTTTACGTCAGCTTACATATCCGGGAAGACCTGACCCTCAGAACCCTCATTGATCACCCGGGATATGCCGACAGGGAAGAAATCGTGAGGCAGTTTACCCGTTTTACATACCGTTTACACGAAAAAGGTATCCTTTTTTTAGATCATTCGCCGGGCAATACACTGATCATCAAGCAAAAAACCGGCGAATACTCGTTTTTCCTGGTGGATTTGAACCGGATGAAGTTAAACCGCAGCATGGGTTTTCAAACACGCATGAAGAATTTCGCGCGATTATCGGCAACAGAGGATATGCTAAAGTTGATGAGCGAGGAATATGCTTTACTGACCAATATTGATCAGGAGCAAATTTTCCGCACCATGCGACTTTATACACTGAAACACCAGCGCAGACGCAAACGAAAAAAGAAAATCAGCAACCAACTGGGAAAATACAAGCAGTGAAAGCCTATGATTCTTCTTTTTCTCCTTCAGGGCCGGCATCATCATCACCTGGTTCTTCAGGTTTTTGATCTTCCGTTTCTTCAGCTTCCTTGTCAAGATCTTCAAAGGAAACATCCGATCCCCGACCAAATGATCCGGACGGTTCCACAGAGGGTTTGTCTTCTTTTATGATTTCTCCCTGCAGATCATCAATGGCTTTAAACACTTCTTCCAGCGCTTCCTGAAACTTCTCAAAATCTTCCCTGTAAAGAAACAGCTTGTGTTTTTCGAAAAAAAACTTTCCTGTCTGCTGGTTAAACCGCCTCTTACTCTCCGTTATGGTAAGATACAATTCGTTGGAACGTGTGGATTTTACATCAAAAAAGTAGGTTCTTTTTCCCGCCCTTACCGCTTTTGAATAAACATCGTCCCTGGGAACATCGGTGCCAAATTCTTCCATAATAATACTCCTGTTTTCTTACTTATTCAATAAATTTTGGCATTCTATAAAACCACATTGGCTGCATAGCCAACAACAAATTTAATAAATTCAATTCAAAGCAGAAAAAATTTAAGTTACTTTTGCAGTGTTTTTTATTGGGATTTAACCTTGGCAGTGGCAATATCCCGTTTTTGTGTCATTATAATGAGTAAAGCTATATGCTGAACCGACGACATCTGCGTGTAAAGGTACTTCAGAGCCTGTATGCATTCATGCAATCCAACAATGAGGATCTTTCTTCCGGTGAAAAAGAATTGTTGTACAGCATAGACAAGATATACGAGCTCTATCTCTTTCAATTGATGCTTCTGGCGGAGTTGGTGTATCAGGAAGATCAGTTGATGGGTGAAAACATGTCGAAGTATTTGCCAACAGACGAGGAAAGGGATCCCAACAGGCGTATGGTTGAGAATAAGACTCTGCGTCTGATTGCCGATGACCCTATACTGCAGAAAAAGGCACGGAACAAGGGTGTAAACTGGCAGGGAGAGAGAGAACTTGTGCGCAAACTGATTCAGCAGATCAAAAAGCAAGCGTACTATAAAGCCTATATGTCCGAAGAAACAGTTGATGAAGAAGCCGATCTGCGGTTTGTGCTGAAAATGATCAATAAGGATATCCTTCCCGGTGATGCTTTGTATTCATTTTACGAAGAAAAAAGCATTTATTGGCTGGATGACTGGGAGCTGGTTAACAAGATGATCATCAAAACTTTAAAGAACATCCGGGAAGCAGACGGTAAACTGGTATTGATGGATTTGTATAAAGACCCTGCCGACAAGAAGTTTGCGGTTGAACTGTTCAGAAAATGCATTCTGAATCATAGGGAGTTTCATACCATCATTTCGGCTAAAACCAAAAACTGGGACGTGGAACGGATAGCGCTCATGGACATGATCATTATGGAAATGGCACTGACTGAGATCCTGAAGTTTCCGGAAATTCCCGTCAAAGTCAGCCTCAATGAATATATCGAACTATCAAAAATCTACAGTACACCCAAAAGCAAGATATTTGTCAACGGCGTGCTCGACAAACTGGTTGAGGAGTTTATCAGGGACAAGCTGATTAGTCCGGCTGTTTCCGGTCTTGATGACAAATCTTTGCAATGATTTATTAACTTTGTATTTTCCTATTGTTAAATTGAAAAAAATTGAAACCCATGAATTTGATGTATATGTTTTTAATGGTTCCCTCTGAGAACGGTGGAGGTGGTTTGGGTGCTTTCTTGCCTCTGATACTTATTATTCTTGTGTTCTACATGTTTTTTATCAGGCCGCAAATGCGAAAACAAAAGCAGCTGCGTCAATACCGTGAAGCTTTGAAGAAAGGTGATAAGATCATCACCATTGGGGGTATTCACGGTAAAATAGTTGAAGAACAGGAACAAACATTTACTATTGAGGTAGAAGGAGGCAACAGATTGCGTATAGAAAAGTCTGCCGTTTCCATGGGCGGTGCATCAGAACAGCTCGGTGACAAACGGTAAATGAACTGGAATATATTATGGCGTAAAAAAGATGTCTTAACGCCCGGGGAGGCGGCAAGCAAGCGAAAGGTATATATTTTTCTGTTATGCCTTGTTTGCAGTGCCGTCTTTTGGCTTTTTTCCAAGCTGACCCAGGAGAGTCAGGCCGTTTTTCATCGCCCCGTGGCTTTTTATAATATCCCTGAAGACCAGTCGGTTGTGATGCAAAGCGACACCATCGTTTCGTTTACCCTCCAATCAAAAGGCCTGAGATTGATTCGTGAACAATTATTTCTTCCCAAAGACAGCTTGCTTCTGGATGCAGAATCAGTACCACAAATAAACAGAGATGGAACTATCTACCGTTTTCTGTCAGATGCCATGCTCATACAGGCTTTTGAAAATATCACTGAAGGACGTGTCAGAATTCTAAAAGCCCGGCCGGATACCCTGCTTATGGAATTGGCCCCCTCTGTTACCAGAACTCTTCCGGTGATACTCAATGCGGATATATCATTCGAAAGAAGATTCGGCCTGTATGGCAACATTACCCTCGATCCCGACAGCATCACCTTGAAAGGTCCCAAAACGGTAATGGATGAAATAAAATATGTCGAAACTGAACTATGGAAAGCACACAACCTCAGAAGAACCACACAGGAAAACCTGGAGTTGATTCTGCCTGCACGCACCGCACCCCGGGAAGCAGAAAAGCCCCGGATAACGGTAAGCATCCCCGTTGAGGAGTTTACAGAGGCAACAAAAGACCTTCGGGTGCATATGATTTGCCCGGAGCAGTATGCCCACATGAATGTAAGAATATTCCCCAGCCGGGTCACCGTGCATTACCTGGTTGCGTTGCGCGATTACCAGGCGGTTTCAGAGGAAATGTTCAGGGCTGTAGCCTATTGTCCCCAAGCCATGGAAAATAGCGACGGCAGACTGGAAGTGCTTCTTGAAAACTATCCTTCCTTTGTGGAGATATTGTACCATCGCCCCCGGCACGTAGAATATATTATCCTGGAGTAATTTCAGGACAATTTCCGCGGCCTGCCATCTTGATTAGACACTATAAACAATGATACTCGTTGGACTTACAGGCAGTATTGGAAGCGGCAAAACAACGGTTTGCCGCATCTTTGAGCAACTCAGGATTCCTGTCTATTATGCCGATGCCAGGGGAAAATCATTTTTGACAAAACCCGTTGTGAAGACCAAAATTGCCAGCTTGTTCGGCCCGCAAGTTTTCAACGATGAAGGAGAGCCCGACAGGGCTGCACTTGCCGCACTGGTTTTCGATGATGCTGAAAAACTGGAAATGCTCAACAGCATCATACATCCGCTGGTCAGGGAAGACTTCCGAAACTGGGCCGGCCTTCATAAAGATGCTGAATACGTGATCCAGGAGGCTGCCATCCTTTTTGAGACAGGCCACGCCGATCATTTTGATAAAATCATTACGGTGACAGCCCCCGAAGAATTGCGCATCCGGCGGGTATGCGAAAGAGACGGCGTGGATGAAGCCCATGTTCGGAAAAGAGCTGCCCATCAGCTGCCCGATGGGTATAAAACGAAACATGCCGATTATGTGATCTGCAATGATGGTGTTGAACCACTTTTGCCACAGGTTCTCAAAATTCATGAAGAACTGAAGCCCCCGCTTAAAAATGATCAAAACGCCTTGTAAAATAAAATAAGCTTGTATTTTTGTTCGTTTGAAAATACAGATAAAGTACAATTCAATAATAAACTGCATTTTGCCTGTAAGACTTCCGTTAATTACGCTATTGATCCTGTTTATCCAGAGTTTGGATATTCATGCACAGCAACAAAGCGGCCGTGTTTATGAATTTTTAAACCTGCCCTATACCGCCCGTATTACCGCCATGGGCGGATTCGGCTTCCCCGGTTTCGAAGCGGATCCTGGTATGGCTTTTATTTATCCTGCTCTGCTCAGCCAGGACCATAACAATCATCTTACACTTAATTTTGTGGATTATTTTGATGATATAAATTACGGCACAGTTGGCTTCACCCATTACTTTAATCGCCTGGGACACTTCAGCGGTGTTTTACAGTATATTGATTATGGCAGGTTTATTGAGGCCAATGAAACCGGGCAGATCCTGGGCGAATTTACTTCCGGTGAATATAGTTTTCAAATAGGGTGGGGTAGAGCACTCAATAACCGCTTCTCAATAGGCAGCAATCTCAAGCTGATCTATTCCTCTTTTTATGAATATGACTCTTTCGGGTTTGCCACTGATGTATCTTTTGCCTATGTCAACCAGGAAAGCCTGATCGCCGCTTCGGTGGTTGCCCGCAACATAGGCCGGCAAATCACCTATTACCATGACGGGAACCGCGAACCACTGCCCTTTGACCTTATCCTGGGCGTAACAAAGCGGCTCGCAAACGCACCATTTCAGTTTTCATTGGTGGCAAACAACCTGCATAATTACGATCTTACCTATGATTCGCCCATTTTGTTGCCCGACCGCTTCAGCGATGACCGCGAAGACCAGGGCTTTCAGGACAAGGCAAGCGACTTTGCCGACAACCTGATGCGTCACGTAACAATAGGGCTGGAGTTTTTGCCCACACAAAGCTTTAGCTTCCGCGCGGGTTACAACTACAGAAGGCGGCAGGAGATGAAGGTTGAGTCAAGGCTTTCAACCGTTGGTTTTTCATGGGGCTTCGGTGTCCGTATTTCCCGCTTCCACCTTAATTATGGCCGGTCTAATTATCACCTGGCTGGCGCACCCAACCACATATCTATCAGCACCAGCATCCAGGAACTTTTTCAGCGCTCCGATAATAACCAGCGGCAGCAAATAACGGAGTGATGAAATATAGTTTACCACTTGCAGCTTTCCTGTTTTTGCTGACTGTAAATCCTGTCACCACCGTTTCCATATTGCCTGCCGATGGCTATTCTGCAACTGCATCACAGGAATCATTCTGGGTATTTTTCACGGATAAGGAAGGTGTAGCATTTGATCCTTATGCTTATTTTGATGAAAAAGCCATCACGAGGCGTAAAGCGCTTGACGTTTGCCTGTACGATCCCCTCAATTTCCCCGTGAAAGAGGAATATATCCGGGAAATGGAAAAGCTGACTGATGGGCCGGTTGTTGCTTCACGCTGGTTCAATGCAGTTCATCTTACACTTTGCCGGTTTGAGGCCATGGCATTGGAGGAACTTGATTTTGTCAGGGAAGTGCGTCCGGCAACCATGCGTCTTGTTCCTGCTGCTGCCGGTTTCCCTTTTGTTGGATTTTCCGCCATCGGGAAAGAACATGAGAAGTTGTTTCATGCCCAGAAGTCACATATGTATGCCGATTATTTCGGAGACCGTGGACTTGATGGCACCGGTATTAGAATCGCCGTCTTTGATGCCGGTTTTCGCGGAGTAAAGACACACGCTGCGTTCAGACATCTGTTTGAAAATGATCAGATCATTGCCACCTGGGACTTTCACAGGCAAAGAGAGAATGTGTATGTATCCAGCGCACACGGCACCATGGTGCTGTCGGCCATTGCCGGTATCCTGGATGAGGGCTCGCTTGGCATGGCAACCGGTGCAGAATTCTTGCTGGCACGTACAGAGATATTCCGAGAACCAATGGCCGAGGAACAATACTGGCTGGCTGCCGTTGAATGGGCAGACAAAAAGGGTGCAGACATCATCAACTCATCGCTCGGTTATATATTCCATCGCTATTTCCCGGAAGAGATGGACGGCCGTACTTCCCTGGTTGCACGGGCCGCTACCATTGCTGCACAAAAAGGGATACTGGTAGTGAATGCAGCAGGCAATATGGGAAATAACGATCAATGGAGGATCATTGTAACTCCGGCAGATGCCGACAGTGTCCTCACCGTTGGAGCCCTGGAGTTCCCATCCATGTTGAGGGCATCATACAGCTCTGTTGGACCTGCTGCCGATGGCCGCCGAAAACCAAATGTGAGTGCCCTGGGAACAGTAATTGCCGCCAACCGGCGAAGATTGACCACCGTATCAGGTACATCTTTTGCCGGCCCGCAGGTGACCGCTTTCGCAGCCTGCCTGTGGCAAAACTTTCCCTCTATGTCAAACATGGACCTCTTTCGCGCAATAGAGAGAAGTGCAAGCCTGCATCCCTATTATGATTATGCTCATGGCCATGGTGTACCAAGAGCAGCCTACTTTTTTGATGATCAAATTGCTATTGCTAGGCCAACATTTGACCTATACTATAAAAATGATTCACTGCACATCCAGCTGCGAGATTTTATTCAGCTGAATCAGGATACGAAAGATCAAAAGAAAACAGAAAATGAATATCTTTACTACCAGCTAAAAAATGAGAATGGCAGAATAGAAAAATATTTTGTAATAGACCTGCAAAATGCCGATAAAGTAATTCTTAGCATTGAAGGATTTGAGCCGGGCAAAGAAATACTGGTGCACTTCAGGGGATATACATCGGGGATCAGGCTGTGATCAAAATATTCCATTCAGCAGCCGACTGCTCTTTCATAATCATCACCGGCCTTGAACGGTTAACAGACCCGGTAATGGTGTAAAATTGCGACCCGGCCATTTGGTTCTGTCAAAAAAATAATTGATGTTACAGACGATTTGATGATACGACTGGTCTTTTTATTGTACATCCTTCTTGCCTATAACACCGCATTTACACAAAGCATTGTTATCGCGGAAGACCTCAGGGATGAGCCGGAAAGGGAATTCGGCATGAATCGCAAGCATTACACCCATACGTGGGTGGGTCTTCATTTTCTGATAGGACCTCCTGAAACAGAGGCCGCTGAGGTTCTGTATGGACGATCCCGGTCTCTTGAATTTGGATACCGGTATAAAAGACGTTTCTCAGACGTTTTTTCGGCAGGCAGTGAATGGGTATTCAGGCGATCTGCCTTTCATATCCGACAGCACATGGGCAAAGAAGTTCCTGATACCATCATTCACGACAAAGAAAAACTGATATTTCTCCAGGGAGGCGCAGGCCTTTATCAACGTGTAAATTTCGCGCAACGGGGAGATTATATTGGCCGTTTTGCAGACATTGGAGCCTATGGTGCCTGGAATTTCCATGTTCGGCAGGTGACCCATGATGTGACCGATAATGGTGAGCGCGTCCGTACCAGGCGAACAAGGATGGATTATCCGGCTACTTTTGAATATGGAATTATGGCCAGGTTAGGCTTCAACAACATCGTCCTGAAAGGAAATTACCGTGTTTCCGATTTATTTGCCGGCAGTGCTGATTTGCCCGAGTTGCCCCGCTGGAGTGCGGGCCTGGAGTTTGGGCTGCATCCTTATTGATGCTTGCCGGTTTTCTCAATGAGCATTACACCATCACGAAATGGCAGTAATACATGATAAACACCCGGGTGTTCTCTGATATACCTGTTAAAACGTGCGATACCTGCCGTGTCATCGTCCATGCTTTCTTCTGAATCCAGTACCTTTCCGCTCCAAAGAGCATTGTCGGCCAGCACAATAGCCCCTTCCCGCAAACGGGGATAAAGAATCTCGAAATAACGTATATAGTTGGGTTTATCCGCATCAATGAAAACCAGGTCAAAGGTATCATCCAACAGCGGCAAAATATCCAGCGCTTCACCAATATGCTGTTTCACCTGATGATCCACCCCGGCCATTTTAAAATAGACCCGGGCAAAATCTTCCAGCTCCGCGTTGTGATCAATGGTGTGAAGAATACCGTCCCCGGTCAGACCCTCTGCCAGACAAATGGCAGAATAGCCGGTATAGGTGCCGATTTCGAGAATGCGCCGCGGTTTCAGCATGCGACTTACAAAAGAGAGAAAGCGGCCTTGTAAATGACCCGACAGCATCCGTGGCTTTAAAATCTTTGCCTGGGTATCACGGCTCAACCGCTGCAGCACTTCAGGCTCCGGACTACTGAAAGCCATTGCATATTTCTCTATGTCAGGGTTAACGAAATCCATTGTAAATATTCTAATTTTTAATAAGTCACGTAAAGACCCGCAATCATTTATTCACCCGGTTTATAAGTAAGCAGACTCATTTGCCCCGGATCAAAGACCTCGTTTGCTACATGCAACATATCCTCTGCCGATACTGCATCTATGCGCCTGTTGATGTCTTCAAGCGTATCAGTACGGTCATAATGAAGAATCTGTTTCCCGATAAACAACATTTCGTTCAGCGCCGACTCGTGTGCGATGTTCACTTGTCCACAAAGCTGATTTTTTGCCCTTTTCATCTGCAGATTACCAAGCTTTTGACCACGCAAGCGTGTCAACTCCCTGTTAATGAGCAAGAAGGTTTTTTCCACGTATTCAGGGTCGGTGCCAAAATAGATACTAAAGATGCCGGAATCGGAATAAGGCTGGTAAATGCTTTCAATGTGATAACAGAAACCGTGCTTCTCCCTTACGGCCATGTTTAATCTTGAGGTCAGTCCCGGCCCGCCGAGCAGATTATTCAGCAAATACAATGCTGTTTTTTTCCCGTGCAGGATACTGTATGCTTTGTTACCGGTAACGCAATGCGCCTGGTGATTTTGCCTGGTAATGGTTTTTTGCATGGGCAGGTAGTTCGTATGGGCGTACCGCTTTTGTTGCCTGATGCTCATATACGCTCCCCCGAAAAACGTTTCAGCAAGACGTATAAGCTTTTGGAAATCAATACGGCCAACGGAGCAAATGACCATTTCGCCGGTCACGTAATTTCTATCCATAAATGCCTTGATCATGGCCCGGTCATATTTCTTTATATGTGCCGGCGTTCCCAAAATATTCCTGCCCAACGGATGACCGTCGAAAACAACCTCATCAAAATCATCCAGGATTTGCTCAGAGGGACTGTCTTTGTAGGAATTGATCTCATCAATAACAATGTCTTTTTCTTTTTTTATTTCTTTTTCAGGAAAGGAGGAGTGAAAGATAATATCTGCCACGATGTCGAACCACCTGTCATAGAATGAATGCATAAATGAGCCGTAAATACAGGTCTCTTCTTTGGATGTGAAAGCATTGATCTCGCCGCCCACGTTTTCCATGTGGCTTAGGATATGAAAGGCTTTGCGCTTGTTTGTTCCTTTAAAGATAACGTGTTCAATAAAATGAGCCACCCCTTGTTCATCATCGGTTTCATCGCGCGAACCGGTGTTGATAAACAGTCCGCAGTGAGCCACGGGCGAGGATGTGTCACGGTGTATCAGCCGGATACCATTGGAAAGTCTGTATCGGTGGTACATGACTACTTTCTTATTGGAAATTTCATCGGATAAGAGGTGGCTAGTCGCCCTGCGGATATGTTGTGGAGCTTTTTCTTAAGTAGACGCTTCTTCAGCGGTGAGAAATGATCCACCATGAGAACGCCTTCGATATGATCATATTCATGTTGGATTATTCTGGCAGCAAGTCCCTCAAAAGTCTCTTCATAAGTGTTGAATGCCTCATCCTGGAAACGCATCCTGATAACCGGTTGACGTTTGATGTCTTCACGCAGCTCCGGGAAACTGAGACATCCCTCATTAAAAAGCCACTCTTTGCCTGTTTCCTCAAGAATTTCTGCATTGATGAACACTTTTTTGAACCCGTCCAGTAAGGGGTCTTCTTCCGCATAGGGTGTGGCATCTATCACAAACAACCTGATACTTTCGCCCACCTGGGGAGCGGCCAGACCTACACCCTGGGCCCGGTACATGGTGGTCCACATGTTGTCAATCAACTCCTGTAAGCCCGGATGATCCTTATCTATAAATTTTGCCCGCTGCCTGAGCACCGGGTCGCCATATGCGCGAATGGGTAAGATCTTCATAAACTGTTCTCTCTTGACCGTTTTTCCAAATAATATTGTAGAATAATGGTGGCACTGATGGTATCAACCAGGGCTTTGTTTTGTCTCGCTTTCTTCCTTAACCCGGCATCAATCATTGTTTGCATAGCCATTTGCGAAGTAAATCGCTCATCTATTCTTTCAACAGGAATGTGCGGAAATTGTTTGCGTAAGTGTTTCACAAAAGGATCAATAAATCTTGTTGCATCAGAAGCACGGTTTTTCATGTCAAATGGTTCTCCCACCACAATGCACTCCACATTTTCCCTGGTAATGTATTCTTTCAAAAAAGGCATTACATCCTTAACATGCAATGTACACAGACCGCCTGCAATCATTTTTAGTCCATCCGTTACGGCGATACCCGCACGTTTTTGACCATAATCGATGGCTAATATCCTGCCCATGAATGCTTTTTCTGCAAAGATACACATTCAGACCGGGTAGCAGAAGGTTTGACGTTCCGTGCCGGGAAATAATCTTATATTTGTATATACAATTTCATACCGGGAAAGACCATTGGAAACAATAAAAAAGGTGTTTCCGGAAGGTTCAGGATGATAAAAAATGTTTGAATAATGGAAAAACTAAAGGAAACCATTGAAGCTGCGTGGGAGGAACGATCATTATTGTCAGACGGCTGGGTGCGAAAGACCATCGACGAGGTAATTGCCCTGCTTGATGCCGGCAGAATTCGTGTGGCTGAACCAACGGATAACGGCTGGATGGTAAATGACTGGGTGAAGAAAGCGGTTATTCTCTATTTCCCCATTCGCGAAATGGAACGTATTGAGCTGGGGCCATTTGAGTTTCATGATAAAATTCCTCTGAAACGAGGCTACCAGCAACTTGGTGTAAGGGTTGTGCCTCATGCCATTGCCAGGTATGGGGCTTATCTTGCCACTGATGTGGTAATGATGCCGTCTTATGTAAATATTGGTGCTTATGTGGATACAGGCACCATGGTAGATACCTGGGCTACCGTGGGCAGCTGCGCACAAATCGGGAAACATGTGCATTTGAGCGGAGGGGTTGGTATTGGCGGCGTGCTGGAACCGGTTCAGGCAGCCCCCGTTATCATCGAAGACCATAGCTTCATCGGTTCACGTTGTATCGTGGTGGAAGGGGTGCATGTGGAGAAGGAAGCCGTGCTTGGTGCCAATGTGGTTCTGACAGCATCCACAAAAATTATTGATGTAAGCGGCCCCGAACCCATCGAATACCAGGGGAGGGTGCCTGCCCGTTCAGTAGTTATTCCGGGAAGCATGGCAAAACAATTTCCCGCAGGTACATACAATGTACCATGCGCCTTTATTATCGGTAAGAGAAAAGAAAGCACTGACCGCAAAACCAGTCTGAATGAAGCCTTGCGGCAGCACCAGGTGGCTGTATAAATCACACTCCCGCAAATTTCCAAAATTTGCAAACAATAACAGTATATGGCGACCTGTGACCGACAACGTCCGGGTTATCCATTCTTTTTATGGAAATGACAAAAAAGTTTAACCCCTGACAAGATTCCATGGTACGTTGAATTATTCGTAATTGTGCAGCATCGAATTAAAAAATCGTTTACATTTGCCCACAAACAGTAAACCCATGCCTCCCATATCCGCAGTTATTATTGCGCTGAATGAAGAAAAATATATCGGACAATGCATCCGCTCTTTACAAAAAGTGGCGGAAGAGGTGGTCGTGGTCGATTCCGGATCAACTGACCGTACACCAGAGATATGCAGATCATTGGGTGTGGCATTTTATACACAGCCATTTCTCGGATACATCGAGCAAAAAAACTATGCGCTTGACAAAGCAACCCATGATCACGTGCTGTCGCTGGATGCCGATGAGGCTTTATCGGAAGAGCTGACAAAGGAAATCATCCGGGTAAAGGATAACTGGAGCCACGACGGGTATCGTTTTAACCGCCTCAATCGATTTTGCGGTAAATGGTTGCGTTATACAAATCATTATCCCGACAGGAAATTAAGGCTTTGGGATCGTCGTAAAGGGAAATGGGGTGGAGTAAATCCTCACGACAAAGTGGTTATGGATGCGGATGCACGTGTTACCAGGCTTAAGGGGGATTTATTGCATTGGATGTGTGATTCTTATGAAGAACATGTTGATACCATCAACAGATTCAGTACCATAGCTGCTGCCGAAGCCTTCAGGAAAGGGGTATCGTGTTCGGCCTGGAAGGTGGTTTATAAAACTTTTTGGCGGTTTATTCAACATTTTGTGGTTAAACGTGGTTTCCTAATGGGCTATATGGGCTTTGTCGTAAGTTATCAGGATGCATTTCTGTGCTTTCAAAAGTATGTAAAACTGAGGCATATGATAAAAACCTCGGGTAAATCCGAACCAAAAAAAGTAAAACAAATGAGTCGATAATCTGGCATGGGAGTTGAATGTATAGTTATTGATATTATTAACAATTAATGTAGTTTTCTGTATGTCGCTGGATTCTGATGTGAAGGAAGCTTTGGATGTCCTGAGAAATGGGGGTACCATACTATATCCTACTGATACCATATGGGGTATCGGTTGTGATGCCACAAATGGCAAGGCCATTGAAAGAGTTTACCATATCAAGGAGCGGATGCAAGAAAAATCGCTGATTATCCTTGTAAAGGATCTGGAGATGTTAAGGAATTATGTAAAGGAAGTTCCGGAAACTGCGGAAGAGCTGATTAACAGTATAAAGGATCCTTTGACGATTATTTACCCGGAAGCGCGCAGATTGCCAAGGAACCTGCTTGCTCCCGACGGGTCCATTGCTATACGCATACCCAATCATGAATTTTGTCAGAAGTTGCTGGATGCATTCGGGAAGCCCATCACCTCAACATCAGCCAATGTTTCGGGGGCTGCCAATCCTTTTGTATTCAGTACCATTGTGCAACCCATTAAAGATGCCGTTGACTATATTGTACCCTTAAAGCATCAGACGATTCCGCGTCCGAAGCCTTCCACAATTGTTAAACTGGACCCCGCTGGTGAAATCAGGGTGATTCGCAATTAAATCGGATGATACCGGCTTTGGCTGCATGTAAAGATGGTCTGCCCGCATTGGCGGCAGCAATTTAATGCTGCAAAAAATGCCTGTCCTGTTACATGATCTTTATTAAACTGAACAGAGTGAGAAATTTTTCAGAATACACCAACAGGAGAATCTTTGAAGTGGTTGCAGAAGCAGCCGCTGAGATGAAAAAACCTGTCTATGTGATAGGGGGATGGGTGAGAGATATCATCCTGGAAAGGCCTTCTAAAGATATCGATATTGTGATTGTGGGAAGCGGTATTGAACTGGCAGCCAAGGTTGCAGACAAGCTGAACCGGAAAGGTCACATGAAGACGTTTAAGAACTTCGGCACGGCAATGTTAAAGTACCGTAACTGGGAAATAGAATTTGTGGGTGCCCGAAAGGAATCTTACCGGGCTGATTCACGAAAACCAGTGGTTGAAGATGGTACATTGGCAGACGATATAAGCCGGCGCGATTTTACCATCAATACATTGGCAATCAGTTTGAACAAAAAAGATTATGGCAATTTGCTTGATCCGTTTGGAGGGGTTCGGGACATTGAAAACCGTTTGATTCGTACCCCCCTGGATCCGGATGTGACCTATTCGGATGACCCCCTCCGGATGATGCGTGCCATCAGGTTTGCTGCCCAGCTGGACTTTGAAGTTGATACCGCTTCCTTTGAATCCATTAAAAAAAATGCCGAACGGATAAGTATTGTATCCATCGAACGGGTAATGGATGAGTTTAACAAGATCATGATGTGTCCGGTACCGGGAAAAGGGATCAAAATGCTACGGGCCTCCGGACTGCTGAAACACTTTTTTCCTGAATTGGATGATATGTATGGCGTTGATGTTGTGGATGGAAATGCACATAAGGACAATTTTTACCACACCATGCAAGTGCTGGATAACCTGGCGCAGGAAACGTCGGATTTATGGCTCCGCTGGGCCGCATTGCTGCACGATATCGCCAAACCTGCCACCAAACGCTACGACGAAAAAATTGGCTGGACTTTTTACGGGCATGAAATGCTCGGAAAAAAAATGGTGTACAAAATATTTAAGCGCCTCAAGTTACCGTTGAACGAAAAAATGAGGTACGTGCAAAAACTGGTATTGCTGCACTTACGTCCCATCGCACTCACCGAAAGTATTGTCTCCGACTCGGCTATACGTCGATTGCTTTTTGATGCAGGCGATGATATCGACGACCTGATGCTCCTTTGCGAGGCTGACATTACCTCAGGAAACCGGGACAAAGTAACCCGCTACCTGGAAAACTTCCGGATCGTCAGAAAAAAACTCAAAGAAATTGAAGAAAAAGACCGCCTGCGAAACTGGCAACCTCCCGTGTCGGGTGAAGATATCATGGAAGCGTTTGGCATGTCTCCTTCTCCGGAGGTTGGAATCATCAAAACAGCAATCCGCGAAGCCATTCTCGACGGCATAATCCCCAATAACAGGGAAGAAGCTTTGAAACTAATGATCAGTGAAGGAGAAAAATTAGGTCTGACAAAAGAAAATTCAAAAAATTAATCCTTACTTTTGTGTTATCAATGTAACTGAAAAAACCGGTTACAGAACAGGTCATGTATGCTGATTTACAAGTTTAAAACCAGATTCGAAGAGCAGGACGATTTTTTGCGTGAAATCGAACTTCGTGCTGACCAAACATTTGAGGATTTTCACCAGGCTATTCTTGGCAACCTGGGTCTGGATCCCGGTATGCTGGCATCCTTCTTCATTTGCGACCACCGCTTCAGGAAAAAAACGGAAATACAGCTTATTGATATGGATCCCATTGCACCCCCCGGTGAAGACGATTTGGTGGAAGAACCTTCGGAATCAACAAAAAAATCCCTCCTGATGCATGAATGCATCCTGAAGGACTATATTGACGACCCGCATCAACGACTGCTGTTTGTATATGATAATCTGAACCAGTGGACCTTTTATATTGAGTTGATAAAAATTACACCGGCCAAACCTGATCAGGGATATCCGCATTTCAGCAAGGTTGTGGGGCCCGTGCCACGCGAATTGGCTGCCACCCCGAAACAAATACCAGGGGTGGAAACATCCATGGACTTTGCCTTCGATGACGGTCAACCCTCTCTTGAGGACTTGTCACACTTTGATCAGATTGAGGGTGAAGACGATTTTTTTGATGAGAACGGACCATCGGAACCTGATGAGTTTGATGAAGAAAGATAAAACACTGGTGATGATAGCCGGCCCAACGGCTGTAGGGAAAACATCGCTGTGTATCGACCTTGCCCGTGAAATCAAAACAGAGATCGTATCCGCCGATGCACGCCAGTTTTACCGTGAATTACAGATCGGATCAGCCAGCCCCACAAAAGAAGAAAGACAGCAAATACCCCATCACCTCATCGGACATCTTTCCATCCGCGATTATTACAACGTGGCCATCTATGAAACACAAGCCCTGGAGATTATCAACAACTTGTTCCGGCTAAAGGATCATGTAATCCTGACAGGTGGATCAGGCTTGTACCTGGATACCATATACGGCGGAATTGATGATCTCCCTGACCCCGATCCGGCCCAACGGCAAAAGGTTAAACAAATATTCGCCAACGAAGGTATCACAGGATTGCGCAACTGGCTCAGAAAAATTGATCCCTCCTTTTATAACGAAGTTGACCGCGCAAACCCCAAAAGAATGATGCGCGCCCTGGAAGTATATTTTTCATCCGGACAACCGTTTTCAACACTCAGGAAAAAACAGCCGCAGCATAGACCTTTCCGCATAAAACGCGTCATTATCAACAGACCCAGGGTGGAACTCTTCCAACGAATCAACAATCGAACGGATGAAATGATCCGGCGGGGGCTCATCGAAGAAGCAATCGGCATGTACCCCATGCGTCATCACAACGCCCTGAATACCCTGGGGTATAAGGAACTCTTTGACTGGCTCGCTAACCGCTGGAACCTGGAATTGGCCATCGAAAAAATAAAAACAAACACCCGCAGATATGCCAAACGGCAACTTACCTGGTTTAAAAGGTATGATGATGCCACATGGTTTCACCCGGAAGACAGATCTGGTATCTTGAACCATATTCTTCAGCGATAACAGTGGTTCCAACAAAACGTGTAAATGTGGAAATGTGGAAATGTGTTTCAGGACAATACTACCTGCTAACCTACTACCTTCTACCTGCTATTTACTGCATACTTCTTACTTACTACCTGCTCCCCACAGCTACTCACTTCCCCTAAGCTCTCCTATGTCACCCAAATGGTAACGAACCAGACCCTCCATGGGCGACGACATATACTTCGTTGGTTTAATACCCATTTTATGTGCCGATATTTCAAAAACTTCCCGGAAATGATAAGCCACCGAACCAATACAACCCAATGGCACCGACTGGTAGTCAGAATACCTGGAAATCTGCTCTTCAAAAAAGGCGTCAAAGCATGATACGACCAGCCGGTTGACATAGGGGTGACTGATGTGTATCCGTAAAAAATGGGTGAAAGATGCCAGGAAACGGTTGGGGTTCGCTTTCTTATAGATGTTGGTAAGAATGTCTTCATGGCTGAGCTTGTATTGTTCTTTGAAAGCTGCAGTGATTTCAGGGGGCACCCTGTTCTTCAGATGGTCTGCAATAAAGGTTTTCCCAAGGTGTGCACCGCTGCCTTCGTCACCAAACATATATCCAAGGGAGAACAGGCTCTCTGTGACCTGGGCACCGTTATATAAGCAGGAATTGGATCCTGTTCCAAGTATGCATGCAACTCCCGGTGATTTACCGAATAATGCCCGTGCGGCAGCCAACAGATCATGCTCTACTACGGTGTGTTTTTCCGGAAACACCATTTGTAACGCATCATTGATCACTTTTTGCTTGCCTGGCGACGAGCAACCTGCTCCATAGAAATAAACCGCTTCAATGAGTTTCTTGTCCACTTTTTCGGAAAGCGTTTCACTCACCACCTGTGCCACCACCGGAGTGCTGACAAAATAGGGGTTTAGGCCTACTGATTGGATATTTCCAATGGTGTGGTTTCCATCCAGTATTACCCAGTCGGTTTTAGTGCTTCCGCTATCTGCAAGAATGATCATGTATTTTTTTGTTTTGATGATACATTGAAATGAAGATGACAGACTCCCTTACGTGCGCTTACTTTACATTGTCTGCAGCGAGGTATTCTTTGGCAAGTAATTCTTTGAGCTGTAGTGGTTTGATAAATCTTTTTATTTCACCGCCTTTTGACCAGGATATTTTGCCTGTTTGCTCACTGACTACCAGTGCGATGGCATCCGATTGTTCAGTGATTCCGATGGCTGCCCTGTGCCGGAGTCCCAGGGAGGAAGGTATCCGGCGGATTTCCGAAACAGGCAACACACAGCGTGCGGCACGGATACGATTATCAGAAATGATTACTGCACCGTCGTGCAATGGGCTGTTTTTGTAAAAGATGGATCCCAGGAGTTGCTCTGTAATTTCGGCATCGATGCGTTGTCCTGTCTCTATAAAGGATTCAAGTTCATTCTTTTGTGTAATCACAATGAGGGCTCCGGTTTTTTGTTCGGCAAGGGCTTCAAGGGAGTTTACAATGGCAGGGATATTTAATTCCTTGTCCTTCTCTATCTGCCATATTCCCTTGAACCATTTGCTCCGCGACTGCCGGTGCAGGAAGCTTTTTTTCCCTATGATTAACAGGAACTTCCTGATTTCCGGCTGGAAAACGATGATCAGCGCCAATACACCAACAGATATGAACTGGCCAAGTATGGCCGTAAGCATTTCCATTTCAAATATGCGTACCAGCCACCAAATGATATAAATGGATAAAATGCCGAGAAAGATGTTGATGGCACCTGTGCCCCGGATCAAAATATATAACTGATATAGCAATATCGCCACCAGGACAATGTCAAGAATATCCAGCAACCGGATTTGAATAAAGCCTGTTATGAACAGATTATGCATAAGACGATATTTTCGGCAGGGTAAAAATAATTACTTTATTGCTGTTTTTTTAAAAAACCGGAAATTTTTATTGCTTCCAGTGCTTCTTTTGCATCATGCACACGCAAGATATCCGCTCCCTTCTGAAGCGCGATGGTATTCAATACTGTGGTACCGTTAAGCGCCTTGTCCGGACTGGTGTTCAACACTTTGTTGATCATCGATTTGCGCGAAAACCCCACAAGAACGGGGAGGTCGAATATGGCAAAGTAATCCAGGTTTGCAAGCAGTTGGTAGTTATGTTCGAGGGTTTTTCCAAACCCAAATCCCGGATCAATCACGATATCATGAACTCCCAGGTCGCGGAGTTTGTTAATTCTTTCGGAGAAAAAGCCGGCTACCTCTTTGACCAGGTGGTTATAGCGCGGATTTTTTTGCATATTGTCAGGCCTGCCCTGCATGTGCATGATCACATAGGGAACCTGCAGCCGGGCAACGGTGTGAAACATGTTATCATCCATACTTCCCGCGGAGATGTCGTTGATCATATGGGCTCCCGAATCTATGGCTATTCTTGCGGTGCTTGCGTGATAGGTGTCAACGGAGATGATGGCTTCCGGAAACTGTTTTAATACGGCCTTGAGGGCCGGCATCAATCGTTCCTGCTCTTCGGCGGGATCGATCATAGCCGCTCCGGGCCGGCTGGATGCCGCACCCATGTCCAGAATATGTGCCCCATCATCTAACAACTTCTCTGCCAGCTTGATGGCATCCCATGGACGCGTGTGGCGCCCGCCGTCATAAAATGAGTCTGGTGTAATATTCATGATCCCCATCACCACAGGTGAAGATAAATTTATAATTTTGCCACGGCAGTTAAGGGTCCGTTTCCGGCAAAAAAATGTTTCTTTCCGAATGGGGGATCCAGTGGTATTATCAGTCATAAACATTACAAATGATGGGCCAAGAAAGCAACACAGATCAGCAATATTCCCAAATCGTTGAGATATGCCGGGATGTTTTTCAAAAAAAGATGCAGGATTATGGCAGCGCATGGCGCATTTTGAGACCATCGTCACTGACCGACCAGATTTACATCAAAGCCCAGCGAATCCGTTCCCTGCAGCGCAAAGGTACGCAAAAAATACTTGAAGGCATTACACCGGAATTCATCGGTATTGTTAATTATGCCATCATCGGACTTATACAATTGGAACTGGGGCCAAGTGACGTAATTGACCTTGATCAGACGGAAGCCACCAGGTATTACAACGACTATTTTGAAAGGGCACGCAGGCTGATGCACGACAAAAATCACGATTACGGAGAAGCCTGGCGTGATATGCGCGTGTCGTCGCTGGTGGATATCATACTCATGAAGTTGCTTCGGATCAAGCAAATAGAAGACAACGAAGGGCAGGCTGTACACTCTGAGGGAATTGATGCCAATTATTTCGACATCGTGAATTACGCGGTGTTTGCCCTGATTAAACTGGAACTGGAAGGAGCAGAGAAATAGCAGGAAAAACCTGCTGTTATTCCTGTAATACAATTGCTAACAAATACTATCATGTTTACCTTCCTTGTAAAACGGTTATGGTATGGAATCTGGGTGCTTTTCGGAGTACTTACCCTCGTTTTTCTTTTATTTACCGTTTTACCGGGTGATCCTGCACGTATGATGCTTGGTCAGCGGGCTGATATAAGCTCTGTGGAAGCCATCAGAAGAGACCTCGGCCTTGATCGGCCTGTACATCAACAATACCTGCATTATCTCAACGATATTTCTCCACTGAGTTTGCATAAACACGCTGCCGAAGAGAGTCTTATCTATCTTGATCCACGGGCATACGCTTATATGCCGCTTCTGCGTACCGGTGAATACAGTATTGTATTGAAAAAACCCTACCTGCGCAGGTCATACCAAAGCGACCGCTCCGTAAACGACATCCTGTGGTCTGCCTTTCCCAACACTCTGCTGCTGGCAAGCACCTCTATTCTCTTTGCCATGCTGCTGGGCGTTTTCCTGGGTACTTTTATCGCATTGAAGCGTAAGCCATGGCTTAGCCGCGGCACACTTATCTTTTCAGTGCTGGGGATGTCCCTGCCGTCATTTTTTGCGGCCATCATCATCGCATGGGTGTTCGCATACCTTCTTGGCGACTATACCGGTTTAAACATGTCAGGTTCCATACTTGAAGTGGATGATTTTGGGAGGGGAGAATATATTGCCTGGAAGAATCTGATTCTGCCGGCACTAACCCTCGGCATCAGACCCCTTGCTATTGTCACCGAACTTACCAGGAGCTCGTTGAACAATATTATGACACAGGATTATATCCGTACGGCAAGGGCAAAAGGACTGCCTGAATACTTGGTGATCACCCGCCATGCCCTAAAAAATGCCCTGAATCCGGTAATAACAGCTGTTTCGGGTTGGTTCGCCTCCCTGCTGGCCGGTGCTGTTTTCGTGGAGTATGTCTTCGATTGGAAAGGAATTGGAGTTGTGATCGTGGATGCCCTTGAGTACTACGATTTTCCGGTGTTAATGGGAGCCTTGCTGGTAATATCCGTCATGCTTGTGTTTGTGAATATCGCAGTAGATATCATCTATGCAATTCTCGATCCCCGGGTCCGGCTAAGTTAATCATGGTGCATGTTTACAGGCCATACACGGGAGCAGTCAATAAAAAGGATGTCCCCAAAAACAGATAATTAAGGTTTTTATACCAATAACAACTGCAGGTTTTCCTATATTTGTAAAGAAATCCAACTTATTTGGTGCAGGAATGCAAGAAAGTGACCCCACCATGCTTACAACGGCTCAAAGCCATACATATTGAGAAAAAGGTGTAATTGGCCGTGGCAAATATGGAGATCATTTGTTGATGTTCCTGCAAAATCCGTATCATTTTTTTTTGTTTCATTCATAAAAATTTGCATAAATGAGAAAGAATATTGTGGCCGGAAACTGGAAAATGAATCTCAATCTGGAAGAGGCAAAGAGCCTTGCGGGTGAATTGAAAGCGAAGCTTGACCAGCTGAAAACCGGACTTGTGGGCGATAACAGGTCAATTCCGGAAGTAATCCTTTTTCCCCCTTACGTGTATGTCACGCGGATTCTGGATCTTTTTCCAAACTATCAGGGATTATCAGTGGGGGCACAAAACTGCCATCATGAAGACCATGGGGCATTTACGGGAGAGGTATCTGCACATATGATCCGCTCTGTGGGCGCCACCCATGTAATTATAGGCCATTCGGAAAGACGCAGTCAGTTCGGGGAGGTTGACCTTTTGCTGGCTGAAAAAGTAAAACAGGCTCTTAAACATGGTTTAACGCCCGTTTTTTGTTGTGGTGAGATGCTTCCGGAGCGTGAAAATGGCAATCACTTTCAAGTGGTGGCAGATCAACTTCAGAAGGGGCTTTTCTGGCTCGATAAGGCACAGCTGGGCCGCGTGGTGGTCGCCTATGAACCGGTATGGGCAATAGGTACAGGGGTGACTGCAACGCCGGCACAGGCGCAGGAGATGCATGCATACATCCGGCAACTGTTGTCAGACACTTATGGCGAAGCAATAGCCCAACAGACATCGTTGTTATACGGTGGCAGCTGTAATGCGAAGAATGCTGCTGAATTGTTTTCGCAGCCCGATGTGGACGGCGGGTTGATCGGAGGAGCCTCTTTGAAGGCCGATGATTTTTTCCGGATCATTCAGTCATTTTGACCCAATCCTTTGCAATAAACACCATTTTGGAAGGAAGTTATGGAATATGTGGAGATTCGTTGCAGGCTGGAGCCTCCGGAACCATGGAGAGATATTTTTATTGCAGAATTTGCAGAATTGGGTTTTGAAAGCTTTGCTGAAGAACCTGATGGTTTCAGGGCATATATCCCTGCTGCTGACTTTGAAGAGGATGCACTGATTGAGTGCATCAATGAGTTGCAGAGTGGTGGACACGTGCAATGCACGTATGGGGTTCAGCAATTGGGAGGGCAAAACTGGAACGCGGTTTGGGAAAGTAATTTCGAACCGGTGCTCATAGCCGGTCGCTGCCTCATCAGAGCTCCTTTCCATTCTGCAATGGATGACATAGAGTATGAGATAATCATTGAACCCAAAATGTCGTTTGGAACCGGACATCATGAAACAACTACCCTCGTTGTTGAGTGGATGCTGGAATCTGAATTCGAAAACAAAACCGTGCTGGATATGGGCTGTGGTACGGGTGTGCTGGCGATACTGGCGGCAAAAATGGGAGCCAAAAGGGTTACAGCCATTGATAATTATCTCTATGCATGGGAGAATACCATGGAAAATGTTGCGCGGAATGGCATTGAGAACATGCTTATCCTGCATGGAGATGCCGATTTGCTTGTGGATGATCATTATGATGTGATTATTGCCAACATCACACGCAATGTTTTACTTGACGATATGCCGGCTTACAACAAGGTATTGAATCGCGGAGGTGTGTTGTTGTTGAGTGGCTTTCTTTCTTTCGATAAAGACCATATCTTTGACGGGGCAACGAAACTTGGGTTGATGCCCGGTGGTGAGAAAAGGAGTAATGACTGGGTTTCCCTGAAATTTTTAAAACCATAGGAGATGGAGCAAACACTGAACATTTATCTGACAATGATTATGCTGGTCATATTGGCCTATTTGCTCGGGTCGCTTCCCACGGCCGTGTGGATTGGCAAATGGTTTCGGGGGCTGGATGTTCGTGAACACGGCAGTGGTAATGCCGGTGCAACCAACGCCATGCGTGTACTGGGAACCAAAATTGCCATTATCGTACTGGTCATCGATGCAATGAAAGGAATAGCTGCTGTTAGCCTGGCCTCCGTTTTACCTGACGAATCCTTTAAAACGGTAGAATGGTTTATCATTTTTCAGATGTTTCTGGGCGCCATGGCCATCGTGGGGCATGTCTTTCCTGTTTTTGCCGGATTTAAAGGCGGGAAAGGAATCGCTACCCTGGTGGGAATCACCTTCATCCTGTTTCCTGAAGCTTTTCTCATTTGTCTGGCCATCTTTCTCCTGTTATTTCTTACAACCAGGTATGTATCCCTGGGATCCCTCTCCGCAGCCATTGCATTACCGGTCATCGTCATCTGGGTAAAGGATGTCACCATCCTTCCAAAAGTGATTTTTGCCATCGCCATCGCGATTTTTGTTCCCATCACGCATATCAATAACATCAGACGTTTGATGAAGGGTGCCGAAAACAGGATATCATTCAGCAAAAAAAAATAACGGATCAGGGAAGTAAATCTGTAAGAGACCGTTCATGGCATGAAAAGTTTCTGAAAATTTATTCAAATTTTTGGTTATTTTTGTTAAAAATAATTTGAACTACAATCATTCATTAAATTTTTTGGAAGTGAGAACATCCCGAATGGTTTTTTTATTGGTGACAGCTCTTCTCTGGACTGCATGTGGCAGTGTTCCCCTGACAGGCAGGCGGCAGGTGAGGATGCTTCCCGAGGGTTTGCTGAGCGAGATGGCTGCAGCAAATTATCAGGGCTTTATGGATCAACATCAGGTTGTTCCCTCTAGTGACCCACGGGCGCAAATGGTTCAGCGATCCGGCGAAAAAATATCCAATGCCGTGGTGCAGTATTTACGGGAGTCCGGCGAGGCACGTCGTGTACAGGATTTTGACTGGCAGTTTAACCTGGTGGATAGTGAACAGGTCAATGCCTGGGCAATGCCCGGGGGAAAAATAGCCATTTATACAGGAATCCTGGACCTTACCCAGGACGAAAACGGACTGGCTGTGGTTATGGCGCATGAAATCGCTCACGTCATTGCCCGTCATGGTAACGAACGCATGAGCCAGCAACTGCTGCTGACCATGGGAGCCATCAGTCTGGATGTAGCACTCCGTGAAAGACCCCAGGAAACAAGAGATATCTTTATGCTGGCATTCGGAGTGGGAGGAACGCTAGGATCCCTTGCCTACAGTCGTCAGCATGAATATGAAGCCGATGCACTGGGGATGATTTTCATGGCCATGGCAGGATACAACCCAAATCATACCATCACATTCTGGGAGCGGATGATGGCTTACTCCAGCGGGCCCGATATTCCCCAGTTTTTGAGTACGCACCCATCCAACCAGGCAAGGGTAAATGCAGCCAGGGAATTTTTACCAACAGCAATGAATTATTACAATCCATAATGAAGCCGGCAGGCGATGATGATCATCAGCAATTACCTGCAGAATACTGTAAAAGAACCAAAAAAGCAAACAAATGGTGTGGTTGATTGTTTTGAGTTTAATAGTGGTGGGAATTGTTTTCCTGCTTCTTGAGATATTGGTGGTGCCGGGCGCAACAGTTGTTGGCCTTTTTGGAGTTGGTCTGGTAATAGCCGGTGTTGTGGTTTCGTTTAACCAATACGGTACAGAAATCGGTATCATGACCCTGATTGGAACACTGGTGGTCAGTGTAGTCGCCCTGACCATTGCCTTGCGTTCCAATACATGGAAAAAGGCCATGCACAGCTCAGCCATTGATAGCAGGGTAAATGTTGTTGAAGCCGATAAAGTGATCAAAGGCGACGAAGGTATTGCCATCACCCGTTTAAACCCCATGGGGAAAGCACTCATTAAGGATGAGTATTATGAGGTGAAGTCAAATGATAACCTTATCCCGGAAAACTCACCCATCGTGGTCATCAAAGTAGAAGGAAATAAAATTATTGTCAAATCTAAAGAAGTATAAACATGGAGCAAAACATTGGAGTCATCATTGCCATAGCCCTCGTGAGTATTGTGGCGTTATGGGTTATTTTTTACTTTATACCTGTGGGTCTCTGGTTCTCAGCACTGGTTTCGGGTGTGCGAATCAGTCTCCTTCAGCTTGTTTTGATGCGTTGGCGTAAAATTCCGCCGGCGGTCATTGTGAACAACCTCATTTCGGCAACCAAAGCAGGTCTTACCTTAAACCGTAATGATCTGGAAGCACACTACCTGGCAGGAGGACGGGTAAAAGCCGTTGTCAATGCTCTCATTAGTGCCGATAAAGCGAATATTCCGCTTGATTTTAAAACAGCCACAGCCATTGACCTTGCCGGCCGTGACGTTTTGGAAGCGGTGCAGATGTCGGTAAAACCGAAAGTGATCAACACCCCTCCTGTGGCTGCCGTGGCCAAAGACGGTATCCAGCTGATTGCCAAAGCCAGGGTAACACTGCGCGCCAATATCAAACAGCTGGTCGGTGGTGCCGGCGAAGAAACAATCCTGGCAAGGGTTGGTGAAGGTATCGTTACCTCCATTGGTTCGGCACAACACCACAAGCAAGTACTTGAAAACCCTGACAGCATTTCCAAGGTGGTTCTTTCCAAAGGACTTGACTCTGGTACTGCCTACGAAATTCTCTCCATCGACATCGCCGATATCGATGTAGGTAAGAACATCGGCGCCATGCTGCAGATCGACCAGGCCAATGCCGATAAAAATATCGCGCAGGCCAAGGCCGAAGAACGCCGCGCCATGGCCGTTGCCGCAGAACAGGAGATGAAAGCCAAAGCCCAGGAAGCAAGAGCCAACGTGATTCAGGCCGAGGCAGAAATTCCAAAAGCAATCTCAGAATCGTTCAGAAGCGGAAACCTGGGTATCATGGACTACTATCGTATGGAAAACATCAAAGCCGATACCTCCATGAGAGACCAGATCGGACGTCCCGGCGGACAATCCACCAGCAAGGGTAAATCCCCCGACAGCACATCCAAATAATAGCTGGGGATATATGAAAACCAACCATCTGCCCGTTATTACAGGCAGATGGTTTTTTATATTGTGACCGGACTAAAGTGCTGCATGCCGCATGATCCTGTCTCCCGGATAACAGATCAACGCCCGGCGTGCATTCATCCCGGTTTGTACACTGCTCAATAAGCAGTATCTTTGCACATATTTGCAAATGCTTGCAAGTGTTAATGTTTCTGATATTGATTTTATTATGAATGTGAATATTCTATTTGATTACCCCTCCTGGATGATCATTCTCTGCATCTTGTGTGGTCTTCTCTATAGCGGCTTGCTCTATTACAGGAGCAAAACGGAATTTCATCCGCTGCTCCGGCGTATCCTGGCAGTCTTCCGATTTATAGTGGTCACTGTTCTTGCATTTCTGCTGCTGGCACCCCTCATTGAAAGACGCACACAGCATGTGGAACAACCACTGTTGATTTTTTTACAGGACAATTCGTCCTCCCTTTTGATGGCAGAAGATTCCATCTTTTATCAAGACCATTATCTGCCGGCATTGAATGAATTTATGAATGATATGTCAGACAGGTTTCAAACACGTTTATACACCTTTGGCGAATCTGTGACCCAGGATGGTCCCATCGACTTTACCGACCGTGTTACCAACATGTCGGAAGTGTTTGGGGAAATGGAAGTACGCTATAGCAACCGCAATATCGGTGCGGTGATCCTGGCCGGGGACGGTATCTTTAACCGCGGTATAAACCCCTTGTATGCAGCCGCCAATGTGAATTACCCACTTTATACGCTGGCTCTCGGCGACACTGTTCCACGCAGGGATCTGATACTGAAAGGGGTCAATCACAACCAAATCACATACCTGGGGAACCGCTTTCCTCTGGAAATCGAGATTGAAGCCGTGGAAAGCCGGGGTATGACAAGCCGTTTGACCGTTAGCCGTAACGGTGAAGAACTCTTTGGCGAGAATATCACATTTGAATCGGATCAGCACATTCAGATCATTTCCCTGCACCTGGAAGCAGATGAACCGGGCATGCAACAATACCGTGCAGAGCTTTCACCCCTCCCGGAAGAGGTAAGCCTGGAAAATAACCATCGTGATTTCTTTATTGATGTAATTGACGGCAGGCAAAAGGTGCTTATTCTGGCCAACAGCCCCCATCCCGATGTGGGCGCCCTGAAGTCAGCCATTACAAACAACGACCATTTTGAGGCCGAGGTATCGCTCATGGCTGATTTCTCCGGGAGTATAGAAGCCTATGACCTGGTGATCATGCATCAGTTACCCTCTGATCAGCATCCCCGGCTTGCGGTGCTTGAACAGGCTGACCGGGCATCCACCGCTTTTATGTTTGTCATCGGCAAACAGACCAATCTGACGGCGTTTAACCGCATTGCCACAGGACTGGAAATACAACCGCGCACCGGCGAGCTGACAGAAACACTGCCTCTCTTTAACCAGGCCTTTGTATTGTTTTCGCTGCCCGAAATGTCCACAACCCTGCTGGATATCTTACCGCCCCTGTATTCCCCATTTGGCAATTATAATATTTCAGGAGCAGGGCACGTATTGTTGTACCAAAAAATTGGTGCTGTACCAACCGAACAGCCTCTGATCATGTTTGCCGATATTGGTGGCCACAGAACCGGGGTCATTACAGGGGAGGGAATCTGGCGGTGGAGGTTGCACAGCTTCATGCGCAGGAACGATCATCGACCTGTGGATGAATTGATATCAAGGATGATACAATACCTGTCCATCCAGGAAGACAGGAGGTTATTCCGCGTAAGCACAGAACATATTGTTTATGAAAATGAAGCCGTTGTTTTCGAGGCCGAATTGTATAACCGGAGTTTTGAATTGATCAATGAGCCGGAAGTGCAACTCTTTGTCAGCGATAAGGAGGGCGTGGAATATCCCTATATCATGGGGCGAACAGCCAACGCATACCGTCTGAATGCAGGAAACTTCCCGCCGGGTGAATATACCTGGCAGGCGCGCGTCAACGTCGGTGAGGAAACGTTTACCGATCAGGGTATCTTTAACGTAGCTGAGCTGGATCTGGAAGGCCTGCGCACAATCGCCGACCATAGCCTGTTGTTTCAAATGGCTGCCGGAACAAATGCTGCCATGTTTTACCCCGGACAATGGGAAGCATTGCAAAACCATATCAGCGAAAGGGCCGATATCCGCCCAAGACTTTATGACCAGAAAGAGTTTTCAGAGATCATCAATGTAAAAGCCCTTTTCTTTATCATGCTGCTGCTTTTAACCGTCGAATGGTTTGTGAGAAAAAGAAGCGGGTCCTATTAATCAATATCCAATTGATAAGATGGAACAAACACTATTGTATATTATCATTGCCATCATCTTGCTGGACTATGTATTCGACCGGGTGATGGACTATCTGAATGCGAGCCGTTGGAGCAAAACCCTGCCGCCTGAGCTAAAAGGTATCTATGAAGAGGAAAAGTACCGCAAATCACAGGAATATTCGCGGGTAAACATGAAATTCGGAATATTAACCAGTAGCCTGTCCTTTGTTTTTATCATATTGATGCTGGTTTTTGGCGGTTTTGGATACATCGACGGCTTGGTGCGGAGTTTTACCGTGCACCCGGTTTGGATGGCACTGCTGTTTTTTGGTATCATAGGCCTGGCTTCCGATATATTGTCCACGCCATTTGATATTTACGGTACATTTGTGATTGAAGAGCGCTTCGGTTTTAACCGTACAACGCCCGGAACCTATGTTCTGGATAAACTCAAAGGATGGTTTCTGGCCCTGGTCCTCGGGGGCGGCTTACTGGCTGTTTTTGTATGGTTTTATAATGTCTCCGGCAATCTTTTCTGGTTGTATGCATGGATTGTTTTTACGGCTTTCAGTCTCTTTATGATGATGTTCTACAGCACGCTTATTGTGCCCCTCTTCAACAAGCAAAAACCACTGGAGGAAGGCCCGTTGCGCGAAGAAATAGAGAAGTTTGCCCGTGAGTCAGGCTTCAAACTGGACAACATTTTTGTGATTGACGGCTCCAAACGAAGTTCAAAGGCGAATGCCTATTTCAGCGGTATCGGACCAAAGAAGCGGATTGTGTTGTTTGACACGCTCATAAAGGAACATACAACGGAGGAGCTGGTGGCTGTGCTGGCCCATGAGATCGGTCATTACAAGAAGAAGCATACGGCAAAAGGGATGGTGTTGTCCATATTGCATACCGGCATCATGTTATTTTTGCTGGGCTTGTTTATCAACCGTCCGGAACTGTCACAGGCTCTGGGTGCCGAAGAAGCAAGTTTTCACATGGGAATTCTGGCTTTTGGCCTTTTATATTCGCCTGTTTCCCTTATTCTGGGGATACTTGGAAACCGGATGAGCCGCCGTCATGAATACGAGGCGGATGCGTTTGCAGCGGTCAAATATGCTGCAAAACCATTGCAGGATGCCTTGAAAAAGCTGTCGGTGAATCACCTCAGCAATCTGAGGCCTCACCCGGCTTATGTATATGTGCATTATTCGCACCCCCCTTTGTTGAAGCGCCTGGAACACCTTGACAGGTTCAGGTCTGATGAATGATCTGTATCTGCACAATATAAACATCAACGCAGGCAAACGATGATGCAACAAGCTTCCATACCATTGGCTGAGAAGCTCCGACCCTATAATCTGGATGGTTACCTGGGGCAGGACCACCTGGTGGGGGAGGGTGCTATTCTGCGCAAATCCATCGAAGGAGGCCAGGTGCCCTCTATGATCCTTTGGGGGCCGCCTGGTGTGGGAAAAACAACGCTGGCGTCGCTGATATCCCATACACTGGTGAAGCCTTTTTATACCCTCAGTGCGGTAAGCTCCGGCGTGAAAGATGTAAGGTCTGTGATACAGAAGGCCAGGGAGTCGGGTGGCAATGCCATATTGTTTATCGATGAGATTCACCGCTTCAGCAAGTCACAGCAGGACAGCCTCCTTGGAGCGGTCGAGAAAGGAATCATCACATTGATTGGTGCCACCACCGAAAACCCGTCTTTCGAGGTAATCTCACCTTTGTTGTCGCGTTGCCAGGTGTATATTCTGAAGCCACTTGATGAGAAACAGATGATGGTCTTGCTTGAAAGAGGCCGGGAGGAATTGGGAAAAGATACCGGTAAAAAAGTAGTCATCAGTGAAACGGAGGCGCTGTTCCGGATAAGCGGTGGCGATGCACGAAAACTGCTCAATGCCCTGGAACTTTCTGTGTATGCCACCGCGGGCAAGAAGGTTGTTGTCACCAACGACCTTGTCCTTTCAGTGATCCAGCAAAATCTGGCTCTTTATGACAAAGCCGGAGAGATGCACTATGATGTGATCTCTGCATTCATTAAATCAATAAGGGGCAGCGATCCCAATGCTGCAGTTTATTACCTTGCCAGAATGATTGAAGGTGGTGAAGACCCCAAATTTATAGCCCGCCGCCTGGTGATATTGGCCTCTGAAGATATCGGCAATGCCAATCCCAATGCCCTGTTGCTGGCTGCCTCCTGTTTTCAGGCTGTGAATATGATAGGTATGCCTGAAAGCCGCATCATTTTGTCACAAACGGCCATTTACCTGGCAGCATCACCCAAAAGCAATACGGCCTATCTGGCCATTAACCAGGCACAGGACCTGGTGAGAAAAACCGGCGATCAGCCGGTACCGCTATCGCTCAGAAATGCACCCACCAGGCTCATGAAGGAAACGGGCTATGGTAAGGATTACAAATATTCGCACAGTTATGAAAACCATTTCGCGATCCAGGAGTTTTTACCGGATGCGCTTACCGGCACAACACTGTATCAGCCGGGCGAAAATGCCAGGGAGAAAGAAATGCGTGCTCGGCTGAAATCACTTTGGAAAGAAAAATACGGGTACTGAAAGACCCGCCGGAGTTGCCTGCGAAGCGTTTTAATGTCCGGCATGGGCCGGCAAAAGTATAGTTAGAGTCTGTCAATAAAGTCAAGTGTCTGATCTGTAACTTTCAGGTTCAAGACTTGTGCAGTTTTGAAAATCAAGGAGTTTACTAATGAAAATGACTGTTTTCAAAACAAAAATAACGCAGAAACCTGACATTATAGACAGAAATTAGTTAATCATTGCCAAAGGTTTTGATGAACATCAGCAAAGCAAACCGAAATAGCAAAGGCATGAATCATCGCGATCTTTTTTACCGTTACGTGGCGCAAACATCCCCCTTTCCATTGTCGCTGGAGATTGAGCGGGCAGAGGGCCTGTACATGTTTGGACCCGGAGGAAAATCCTATATGGACATGATCAGCGGCATTTCGGTGAGTGCACTGGGACACCGGCATCCTGCCGTAACAGAAGCTGTAAAAAACCAGGTCGACAAGTATATGCATCTGATGGTTTACGGTGAATTCATTCAGTCGCCGCAAGTAATGCTCGCCGAGTTGCTGGTCGGCTCCCTCCCCGAGAGTCTGGATAATGTTTATTTTGTGAACTCCGGCAGCGAAGCCATTGAAGGTGCTGTAAAACTGGCCAAACGATTCACCGGCAGAACGGAGATCGTTGGCTTTGTCAATGCTTATCACGGCAGCTCTCACGGTTCTTTGAGCGTTACAGGGAATGAAACGCTCAAGCAGGCATTTCGGCCCTTATTACCGGATATCCGTCATCTACCCTTTAATAGTGAGCATGATTTGGCTGCCATCACAGAGCGTACGGCCTGCGTGGTGGCAGAGACCATCCAGGGGGAAGCCGGAGCCGTGGTTCCCGATGCCGGTTTTATGTTAGCCCTGCGCAGGCGTTGCAATGAAACGGGTGCATTGCTGGTTCTGGATGAAATTCAGGCAGGCATGGGCAGAACCGGAAAACTCTGGGCATTTGAACATTTCGACATTGTTCCCGATGTGCTGGTCCTGGCTAAAGGTTTTGGAGGTGGCATGCCCATCGGGGCTTTTGTGGCATCCAAAGAAGTGATGCAATCATTGACATACCGACCCGTTTTGGGCCACATCAGCACTTTTGGTGGAAATGCCGTTTGTGCGGCTGCAGCGCATGCAACACTGAAAACCATCCTGCAGCATAGCTTATGGAAAAATGCAGCCGTTCAGGAAAAAAACATCCGCAAATGGCTAAATAGTAAACATATACTCTCCATAAAGGGGAAAGGACTCTTGCTGGCCCTTCAATTTGAGGATGCCGTTCGTTGCAAAATGGTGATCGACCGTTGCATTGACAATGGACTACTTACCGATTGGTTCCTCTTTGCTGATAACTGTATGCGTTTGGCACCTCCCTTGATCATCACCACAGAACAGACCAGAAAAGCCTGCGAGATCATCGGGCAATCGGTGAAAGAGATTTTCAGTTGATTTGTATTGAGATTGTTATTATCTTTAACCGTTCATTATGGATATTTGCATTTCAATCATCGGGACATGGATCACAAACTAAAGGGCATCCTGGATGACAAACCACTGCAAAGCTTGCCGGTGAAGGGTTTTTTTGACAACTACACGGTAAAAAAGTGGTTGCAACATGGTGATTTCGTGCTGATTTGCGGAACCAGTGATTATTTATGGGCCTATCTTCTCGGGGAAAATCCCGAAGATCTGCTGGCAGTATTGGAAAAATTTGATTTTGAGACATTGTATTTTGCCAATGTGGAAGAGTGGATGCTGCCGGTACTTACCCACAATAAAAAAATTGAGTGGAAATTAAGCACACACCGGTATTATTTGCCTGATGATAAGGTTTTGGAACCGCCTGATTACCTGTTTAAGCCTCTTGAAACCAGCATGGCTGCATATGTTTATTCACACTCTACCTACAGGGACTTTACATCAGAAGGGTATATCAGGGATCGATTGGCCAAGGATGTTTCGGCCGGTGTTTGGGTAAACGGTGAGCTGGTGGGGTGGGGATTAACCCACGATGATGCATCACTGGGATTTCTGCATGTAATTCCGCAATACCGTGGAAAAGGGCTGGGCGAAAGCATCCTCCGCTGTCTGATTGTTGAAAAGCAAATGAGAAAGAAACCCGTTTTTGTGAATATTGAACCCCATAACCACCAATCCATTAACCTGGTTAAGAAGCTGGGTTTCCTTTTCGACAGGGAAGTGAGCTGGATAAAACTAGTATAGCGCTTGTGATGCACACCTTTTCTGCCAAAATTCCCGGTGATTTGATCAGACCTGCTATCAGGACCGCGGCTGATGGTATGAGAGAGGTAAAACCGGGCACACCATTCAGGCAAATCAAAAAAATATTAGACAGCGGTTATAATTGTTACCTTACCGGAACCTATGGGTTTGCTTTGAGTGTTCATTCCTGGCTGAAAAAAGAAAGTCTGAAATTAATTCCCATTGTTGATTATGCTGCATGGAGGCAGCACAAGCAAATATTGCATGAATACCAATCGCGCGTTTGGATAAAGATTTCAAAAGGGCGGCCAAACATTCATAAAGCACCGCAAAATCCCTGGCTGTCTGAATTTTTTTCCGGATATGATGATTTTTTTATGGGGTTTGCCGATTTCCTGGGTATGAACGGGGCCCGCCAATGGTATGAAAGGGGGATTCAGTATCCTGTTGTTAATCATCGGTTGTTCCCCTTTTATGGGGTATATTTTCCCACTCGTTTTGATCATCTTTGCCTTTTTGACCGATGGATTTCATCTGAAAAAGA
This sequence comes from Bacteroidia bacterium, assembly GCA_007695305.1. Lineage (GTDB taxonomy): Bacteria > Bacteroidota > Bacteroidia > Bacteroidales > UBA7960 > PUPG01. Next base: position 21,142 of record REEA01000064.1, on the reverse strand, counting down.
TTTCCGGCGGGCTTTAGATATCGGAACGGGTTGTGGGATTCTGTCTTTCATCATGAGAAAGCAAGGTGTCAGTTTTATTCATGCCACCGATACAAATCCCAACGCGATTTTCGGGTTAATGGAGGAGCTTCACCGGCATGGTATAATGCATGGCGATATCATCTTTCCTGAACAGGCTGACCTGTTTGGGAGCTTCGTTCCCGGGCCCGGCGACCTGGTGGTTTTCAATCCACCATGGATACCCGGAAAGGCTGAAACAGCCTTGGACAGCGCTTCCTATTATCCTGATGGATTCTTTGAACGGTTTTTTAACGAGATCAGGACCCGTTGCATCAAAGGTACAACCATTGCCATCCTTTTTTCCGACTTTGCCCGGGTAGCGGGCATAACAAGCCGCCATCCCATTGAGGAAGCCCTGCAACAATTCTCCAAAGATGTACATTTGCTCATACATGATAAAAAACCTGTTTCTGAACAACCCGGAAAGTATAAGTCATGGATTGCCGATATCAGGCAAAATGAGCATGTTGAACTGTTTGTGCTGAAGAAAAACTGATGAAAAATTCCACAGTATACCGAAAAACAACTTTTCTCCGAAAGGTAATACCGCCTGACCTTAAACGTGTCAAATAATAAAAACTGCCAATTTGGCGCATTGTTGTCAAAATTTGCCTGCTTTTCCATGGGTTTATAATTTGTCGAAAAGTCGAAATGTCGAAATGTCGAAATGTCCGGGTTTATTATTGGCTATGAGCTTGTTCGATCTTTTGCTGGCGCATCTTCGCATCCTCGCATCTTCGCATCTTCGTTCCCTCATCGCCCATAATCATAATCCTGTGTTAAAAATCCTGTCATAGGCGTTTCATGTCATTATGGCGCGATATGCATGGTAAATATTTCAGTGATATGTATTGGCACAATGATTGGATAGAAAATTGTGCGAACAAAAAAAACAATTTATTAATCAAGAAAGGAGGGTTGCGATATGTTACCGATGTTAAGGAGAACACGTGGCAATGTGCCCAGCTTTATTGATGAATTTTTCGGCAAGGACTGGATGGACAGTGTATTCAGTGACAGGCCTGGAATCAGCACACCTGCTGTTAATGTGAGAGAGTCAGATGATGAATTTCAGATTGAGGTTGCTGCTCCCGGTTTGGACAAAAATGATTTCAAGGTTGATCTTGACAGCAATGTGCTTACTATTTCTTCCGAGAAAGAGTTTAAGGATGAGGAAAAGGAAGAAGGGCGTTACATGCGCAGAGAATTCAGCTATACTTCATTCAGTCGTTCGTTTACGCTGCCTGAAGCGGTGGATGCCGAAAAGATCAAGGCAAAGCATAAGGATGGCATTTTGCTGATCACCATTCCCAAGCGTGAAGAGGCAAAGCGTAAGCCACCGAAAAAGATTGACATTTCATAATTGATTTTGTTGGGCACAAGAAACAGAGGGATACCGCAGCGGTATCCCTCTGTTTTTTATTGGCTTTTCCGGTGAAAGTGATTTGTTTATAATGAACCTCACGCCGGAGAAACAGTTATTTTGTGTTTTAAAAACGGTCAGATACTTTCCTGGTCGACCAGGATAAACAATGAACGGGCAGGCAGTTCAGCCTCTTTTTCGAAGATATGGTTGAACCCCGGGGTATCCACACCCTTTTCATTGATCCCGTATTTGGTTGCCACTGCGCGCCATTTGCCTTCGGGCAGGCCGGTTTTTATCCTGTGGGGATTGGCATTGTAAAATACCAGGATATTTTTCCAGCTGTCACCATTGGCGTGTTCACCGAGGCGGAATCCTAAAACAAGGTCATTGTCGTGGTGCAGAAAATAGAGATGTTCCTGCACCATTTCGGTGGTTTCCATTCTGAAGGCCGGGTGATTTCTGCGCAGGCGGATCAGGTCGCGGTAGAAGGCAAACACATCATAATATTCGGCTTTATTGTTCCAAACCAGTTGGTTGATGGAGTCGGGGAGGTTATAGGTATTGTGTTCACCAAATTTTGTGCGCACGATTTCCTCACCTGCGTGTAAAAATGCCACACCCTGGGATGTAAGTACAATGGCGTTGGCCAGTTTCTGGATGGCCAGTTTTTCCTCTTTGCTGCAGTCGGGGCAGGTATAAACGATTTTGTCCCACAGGCAGGGGTTGTCGTGACATGTGACGTAAGTAATGGTTTTCAGGGGGTTGTCAGCGTATGGGGCATCGGAATAGTTCACCCGTGCATAATCGATCTGGGGGTGTTGCGTGGATGCAACTACACCGAATCTGATGCTTTCTTTCATGCTTGGGGCACCCACCATGAATCCCGGATCATCGTTGTGCATCCAATGGCCACGGATGCCATCCCTGACATCGTCGCTGAACACGGCGATCCGGTCCAGTTGTTTGGCATGTGCTTTCAATGCGCGTTTTTCATAGGGCAGGGGAGTGTCTGCGGCCGTCCAGCCCTCTCCATATAAAAATATATCCGGGTTTACTTTGTCCAGTTCTTTTCTGATCAGGTTCATGGTTTCGATGTCATGGAGTCCCATCAGGTCGAAACGGAACCCGTCAATGCGATATTCTTCTGCCCAGTACACCAGGGATTCGATCATGAATCGGCGCATCATCTCGCGTTCAGAAGCGGTTTCATTGCCGCAGGCCGCACCGTCGGAGTAGGTGCCATCCGGGTTCAGGCGAAAGAAATAGCCCGGTGCCAGTTGTTCAAAAGGAGATCCTGCCGCATCATACATATGGTTATACACCACATCCATGATCACACGAATGCCATTTTGATGCAGTGCCTGTACCATCTTTTTGAATTCGCGGATCCGTACATTCCCATCATAGGGATCTGTCGCATAGGAACCTTGCGGTACATTGTAGTTTTTCGGGTCATAACCCCAATTGTACTGGGGCTCATCCAGGCGGGTTTCGTCGATGGTGTAAAAATCATAAACGGGTAACAAATGGACATGTGTGATGCCCAGTTCTTTCAGGTGGTCAATTCCTGTGGCAAATCCTTCGGGACTGCGTGTTCCGGTTTCCGTAAACGCGAGGTATTTGCCCGGGTAAGAAGAGCCGGAGCTGGGATGTATGGAAAAATCGCGCACATGGATTTCCCAGATAATGATATCGGCATGGCTTTCCAGGGGTGGACGGATATCGTTTTCCCATCCTTCCGGATTTGTCGCGGCCAGGTCAACAATCATGCCCCTGTTGCCGTTTACACCCACTGCCCTTGCTTGGGGGTCAGGAACTTCCTTATTCCACTGTCCGTCGATCCGGGCCTGAAAAGTATAATAATGGTTTTTCCAGTCACCGGGCAAATTGAGAATCCAGGTACCGTCTATGTCTTTTTCCATTTCCAGGCTTTTCATCACTTCACCACCATGACCTTTTTCATATACATGAAAAAGAACTCTCTCTGCCGGTGGCGCCCAGATACGCGCAAATGTTTGTTCAGTATTGTAGTGTACACCCAGGTCACTGCCTTCATACACAGTATAATCTTTCCATTTTTCGTGGGGTGGTCGTTCCATATTGCAGGCTGTTAAAAAGAAAAATATTGATAAGAAAATAAAAATAGATTGCTTGATTTGGGTTTTGGGTGTTTGCATGGCTTTTGTTTTTTACAAGGGCAAATATAGTGATGATTGGATTCATGGATAAGGAATTTTACTACATATCCTGAAAAAAATATGCATAGTTAAGTACATAGGTGTCTCCGGTGGGGAATGCAGGGTGTGTGCCACGTGCAACTCCAACATAATGGAAATCAGGGTCAAGAATGATTCTTCGGTGGCTTCGTGCGCTTACCTGGTCATTGATCAACAAATAAAGCAGCGCGTCATGGGGTGAAAAACTGCCATAGGCAATGTTTTCGGCGAGCCGGTTTTGCCAGGTACCAAAGCGTTCAATGCGCGCACGCAGGCCACCCTGCCCTGCATGACCTCTTGCCCTTCTTTCTATAAGGTACTGTAAATGTGAATCGGCGGCACCGGAGAGACCTTCTGCAGGGTATAGCAGGCCCATGGGTCTTGTTTGCATCAGCTCGACATACAACTCCCGGGCGGCATATGCGCCCTCTTCAGTAATCAGGATGGCTTCCAGCCCGGGATAATGAAACTCTCTATCTATGAAATAGCTAATGTATTCATTTACATAGAGTCGGGCAAACTTTCTGGGGTTGTAACGCACCATATTATGTGCAAGGATGAGGCTTTTTTCCTGGTCAGCCAGATAATCTGCATTGGCAGCGGTATTGAGCGTATCAACGGGCCATCCGTCTGCCAGCAAACGAAAAACATATTCATTGTGCGACAAGCCCGGGTCGGCAGCCCGCACCATACTGGCAAGGCCGGTATCGGGCCTCGGAAAAAACCAGGTTCTGCAGGAGAGCATTATTAGTCCCGGCAAAATAATGAGCAGCAAAAAATATATTTTTTTCCGGACCATCATTTTTTTCACATTCAAATTACGCCTTTTGGCCATTTTTATTTCGCAATCCACATCCTAAAAATAGCCAAAACAAATGACTTTTCAGGCAGCAGTTATGAACATCCTGTCAATGGATAACATGTAATTAACGATTGTTTCGGGTGAAAAGTTTTTACTACCCCTGTATTATCAGGCTTTTTCCCGCCCGACGGCGGATGAATCGATTTCGGCAAGATGTGTTTGCAGAATTCCAAATAATTGAATATATTGCAATTGAAATGCGATATGATAAGTCAACAACCAATCTTATACAACAACAGGAGGGTGAAAAATGAAATCTAAACTGCACAATTCAATGCACACCAAAGCCAGTGCTTTTTGGTGTTCTTTGCTGTTAGCAATCTTAATGGGCTTTTTTTTGACACCCGCTTATTCTGTGGGTCATGTCGAACCCGTGTTGGATCATCACCGTGAGCTGCCTGCAAACCTTGGAGATCAGACACCAGGTGGTTTTTATCTGGATGCCCATTCGGCCATGGGTGTTACGGCATCTCTCATTGAGCAATACCTGCAACATGCGCTTACTTCATTGCGACTGATTGCTGCTGCACCAACCACAAGAAGTGGTATTTGGCCTGAAATCAGACCTGCCATGGTAACCCTTTGCCAGGCCATTCCCGGAGCTGCGCTTTATATTGAATCCGACGGAAACTATTATAGCGTTGAACGGGGATATACCGGACTGAATCTTTCTGACAGGGATTATTTTGAGGATTTGTTTAACGGAAAGGAAATACACGGTTCACTCATATACAGCCGTTCTACCGGGAAGCAATCGGTGCTGATGGCCGTACCTGTTATAGAAGATGGTGAAGTAACAGGTGCTGTTGCACTTTCGATTTTTCTGGATGATTTTCAACAACAGATCTCCGAATCTTTGGCACTGCCGGAGGGCTTCCTGTGGTATGTCATTGACGAGAACGCGAGTACTGTGCTTCACCCCAGGAGTGATTACGTGTTTATGAATCCTGCCGAACAGGGCAGTCCTTCATTGCGTCTTGCCATCGAAGATATCCTGGCTGCAAGGGAGGGCTATACTTCCTATGTGTTCGCGGGCAGAAACACACACATCCTGTTCACTTCCCTGGGGTTCAACAACTGGCGTTTGATTTTCGGTAAAATCGGGGAGCCGGTTGAAGATATTTACATGCCGCAGGCTTATGATATCCTGGACAGGATCACCATTACCGTCAGGCAACAAATACAGGAAATGGACAGGAGCCTTCAAAATGTTGTGCTTTCCTTTGGCGGATCACTCCCTGCGGAACATGTCGTCAGAAACGCATTCAGACAACTATACCGGGAAAACCCGTTTGTCGTTAAACTGGCGTTGATCAACAGGCAAGGCATGATGACGCACGTTGAGCCCTCCGAGTATGTTGGATATGAAGGTACTTATATGGTTGATCAGGAGAGTTTTTTCATGATACAGAAAACCAATGCCCCCGTTTTGAGCAGTTCGTATCTCTCGGTGGATGATTTTGACGCGGTTAATCTCACGCATCCTATTATCGATAGCCAGGGAAATTTTCAGGGTGCTGTCAAGTTACAGATCAGGCCTGATGTGATGATCGAAGAGCTTGTTACCCCATATATCGCAGAAACCATTTATGATCCCTGGATCATGGAACCCGAAGGCAGGATCATTTTTGATAAAGCCCAGGATGGCACAGGAAGGATGTTGTTCCTGGATTACAGATATGAAGAGCAACAGACCTTGCTGGAGCTGGGAGATAAGATTTCAGACAACAAATCGGGCCAGGGAGATTTTATTTTTATTGACCCGCAAACACAAAGTCGCATGGTCAAAATGGCCATCTGGGATACCTTTAGCTTACATTCAGCTGAATGGCGGATCATATTGTCATATCCTCCGTACGATTAACCACTGCATGACTATTTACGGAATACTGCACCAAAGGACGCCGGATGAAACAGGCATCCCGTTGAATATCAGTGCCATCCTGAAACAGCCGTAACGTTGGTTCAGTAAAAACCCGGAGTGAACGTTATTTGGTCGTGAACCGGTTCTGCAACGGTTCATAAAACCATGGCCAAAACCTGCAAGGTTTATGGTCATTCACAAAATATACCAATTCAAACCCGGGATTGTTAATTCACGGCGCCAAGGATGTCCAGCAATTGCCTTTTCTTTCGCCGCGAAACAGGCAACTCGTGACCGCGAATTTTTACCAGTAACTTGTTATTCCTGATCTCTAATTCTTTAAGTCGCTTTAGGTTGACCAGGAATGAACGGTGGATTCTGAAAAAAGGCTGATCTCTCAACAATTCCTCCAGGGCTCCCAACGGATAATCGATCACCTCATTAGCGCCGCTTGTGAAAACGACGATGGTGTAACCCTTAAACACGAATACGTAATCGATGCTGCATCTCTGTGCAACCACCTTTTCTATAACTAACCTGTTTTCCATGTTTTATGTGTTTTTATTCGTGTCTGTCTATAATGCCCGATTTCTGCGTTATGCTTGTTTTGAAAACAGTCATTTACATTAGTATACTGTTTGATTTTCAAAACTGCGCAAGCCTTGAACCCCGACATTACAGATCCGACACTTGATTTATTGACAGATTCTGATTATGTTGAAAAGTGTAAAAGTCCTCGCTTCCGCTCTCAAGTTCTGTTTGCCAGGAACCATTCCAGCTTTTTCTTTTTACGACGGGAAACCGGCACTGCTATACCGCCTGCGATGTATGTCAATGCCTCCTGTGCATCATAAAAATCTATCCATTTGCCATTGATCAGGTAATTTCTGTGGGTGCGGATAAATTGTTCCTGAGGCAGCATCTTTTCCAGTTCTGATAAGGGAATGCGCAGCTTTTTGATCACTTCCCTGGTTGAATATATTTTTGAAACCCCATCGCCGTGAATGATGTGTGTCAGCAATTCAAATTCTACCAGCTGTATCTTTTTCTTGTCCCGAACCCATAATCCGGTTCTCATCAGGCCAATGGGCCTTTCATTCTTTTCGTCCATCATAATAATTTTTTATATCTCAAAATTAAAACGATAAAAAGAAAAAAACAAATAAAAAAGAGTAAAAAAATGCCAATGGTAGAATATTTTACCTAAGTGGTAAAATCTGAAAAAATAAAAGACGGAATGATTTGCGTGTTGAAAATGCAGGCAGTCAGCTAGTTATCGAGAAAAGCCTTAAACTTTTTGAACTCTTGTTCTTTCATCACCCTGGGCACCTTTACCTGGCCGCCTTTTGATTTGTTTTCTTCAATCCAGTTATGAAATGCAGCGGGTGTTGTAATTGTGATCCTGATATCTTTCAGTGCTTTACTCCTGGCCATTTTATAGGCTTTGTTCATTTCTTTGAGAAAAGTATCCAGGACAGTTTTTACTTTTTCGGCATCGGTTGTACCTTCGGCTCCGATAATCCATTGGTGCACGTAATCGTCGCCTTCCCGAACAGCGGCCACGGTAAATTCCGGAATTTGCAGTTGAAAGCTTTCTTCCAGTTGTTTCATGGCCTTGTTCATTTGTATCACGGAGAGTTGCGATCCTACCACATTGAGAAAGTGTTTGGTGCGACCGGTGATGATGATCTCGGCCCTGTCTTTGTCTGTAAAGCGAATGGTGTCACCGATCATATATCGCCAGGTTCCTGCGACTGTCGAAATAATCAGCACATAATCACGGTCATTTTCAACCTGGGAGAAGGGAATAGACGTTGCACCGGCAACGACGCTGCCATTTTCATCTATGCTATCGGCGGTGAAGGGGACAAATTCGAAATATATTCCGCTATTGGTAGATAGTTGCATGGCCATTTTTTCACTGGGTCGGGCCTGAAAAGCCAGGAAACCTTCAGAAGCGAGGTAGGTATCCAGGAAGGTGACAGGTTTCCCCATGAGCTGCTCAAATGATTTGCGGTAAGGATCGAATGCTACCCCGCCACTGGCAAATACGCGCAGGTTGGGCCATATTTCATGGATATTCGCAGCCTGGTTGTATTCAATCACTTTTTTAAGCATCAGTTCATTCCATGAGGGAATACCTGCCATTGCTCCAATGTCCCAGTTTTTTGCTTCCCGGGCGATGGCAAGAACCCGGTCGTCCCAGTTGGAAATATTTGCAATCTGCTTGCCGGGGCGGTAAAACCTTTCGAACCACGAGGGAATATTGCCGGCGGCTATCCCGCTAATTTCTCCCTCCATGTGTTTGTCTGCCTTGGTTAATTTCGTACTGCTGCCCAGCATCATGATTTCCTTTTCAAAAAAATCAGCAGGAAGATCAAAATTTGTGGTGGCCAATATCTGCAACAAGCTGGTCTTCCTTATCGCATCAAGCATCTCTTCGGTCACAGGAATCCGTTTGCTCTCTTTTCCGGTCGTCCCCGCGCTCAGGGCGTAGTATTCCACTTTCCCCGGCCAGCTCAAATCCGGTAATCCTTCCAGCATTTGCCTTTCCCACCATTGGGAGAACATGGCATCATAATCATGATAGGGGATTGATTCTGCGAAAGCTTCAGCAGGATTATCAGCAGCAGCAATCTCTTTGAAGTGATAGTGACGGCCAAAACCGGTGTCGCCGGCTTTTTCCAGCAGGTCTTTCAATATATTTGCCTGCGATTCGATATGATCGTTATCGGGTAAAACCATGTCGGTAATCTCCAGGGCTGCTTTGATAATATTTCCCAGTACGGCCATATACTATATTGCTTATCAGTTTTTCATTCGGTTACAATAAACTAACGCATTTTATGCCTTTCTGTTTTGTTTACTGGTGGAAAGCAGGCCACAGGCGGCATCGATATCCTGTCCGCGGGAACGTCGGATGGTAGTGGTCAGCCCTTTGCTTTCCAATGCTTCTTTGAAGGCTGTCAATTGCTGATCATCCGGTGCTTCGAGGTGGCTTCCGGGAATTGGATGGAACCTTATCAGGTTGATACGGCAGCGAATGCCCTGAAGCCGGCGTGCCAGTGCTTTTACGTGCTGCATGCTATGATTCAGATCTTTAAATACAATGTATTCAAATGAAACACGCCGTTGCTTGTCAAGCGGTGACCTGCGTAAAACTTCCAGGATGCTTTCCAGGGGAGTGTTATGCTGTGCCGGCACCAGCCGTTTTCTTTCTTCATCAAAAGGAGAATGCAAACTTAACGCCAGGTGGCAGTTGCTTTTTTCCAGGAAGGTTTCCATGGCCGGCAATATTCCGATGGTAGATATGGTGATTCGCCTGGGGCTCATGGCAAAACCATAATCCGCGGTGATGATATCCAGACTGTCGAGCACCTCCTGCAGGTTGTCAAGCGGTTCACCCATGCCCATATACACAATATTTGTAAGTAAATGATGCTCGGGGATACTGCTTATCTGGTTCAGGATCTCTCCCGCGGTTAATTGACCTTTTAATCCCTGTCGCGCTGTCATGCAAAACCTGCAGCCCATGCGGCAACCTATCTGGGTGGAAACACACAAAGTATGCCTGTCGCCTTCGGGGATGTACACTGTTTCAATAAATTGACCCTCACCTGCCCGGAAAAGATATTTTTTCGTACCGTCAACCGATTCCTTAACTTCTGAAGGCAGCGTGAACCCTGGTTCAGCGATCTGCATCAATTCGGCCCTGACAGCTTTTGACAGGTTGGTCATCTCATCGATGGTTTGCACCCTGTGTTTGTAAAGCCAGTTAGCAATTTGCCTGGCAGTAAATAGAGGCCATCCCCGTTTTTTAACAAAATCATTAAGCTGGTCAAGGGATTTTCCCAACAATCTTTCTTTTACCGGTGGGTTTGTCATTTGAAAGGTTTTTGTTCAGATTTGGCCGGTTGCTATTCAGCATTTTACGGGCAAGACAAAGGTAAACGAAAAAATGTAGTGATATCGCTTACCAGAACAATGCCGCCAACAACAATGTAACATCTTTTTTTTACTTTTGTTTCAGAAGACGCGCACCGTTGTATGTCCTTTCTCCACATAAAAGGCGGTCGTTTCAATTAGTGATGTGTATTGTTTTCGGATAAAAGATAAGGGAATACCTGCCATTGGTATCAGCGGTCATCGTGGTTGAATATCAAAGCAGTTATGGCCGGTTTTTAATACAAAGGAGTTATGAAAAAAAAGCAATGTATTCTGTTATTATTCTTTTTTTTGGGATGGTCAATTCCTGTATCCGGGATTCCTGAGGATACCGGTGATGAACTTTCCGGATTCCAGGGTTTTTACAGCCGCGATGGTGGCATGCTGAGGGCTTCCTACCTTTCCGATCTGCCTGACAGGATGGTGTTTCTCAAAATCGGGCAGGGTTTTTCATTTGGCCGGTTGTTGGATCAGCATATGTCTAACCTGCACTATAGCGGTCCGGGGGGTGTGTTGTCATTCAGCCGATATGTGGAGAGCCGCAGGGGTATATCGGAAATTGTGTTTGCCAGGGGTGGCATTCATTATGCCCGGCCTGCACACGAAGGCACCCTTGTTTATAATCCATTCTTTGGGATGAGCTATCAGCAGTTGCGCAGGGTCAATACCAGGAGCGTATTCGTTTTTCATCTGGGTGGCCGGGCCGATGTGCTGACCAATATCAGAATGGCCCCTTCGCTCAGCAATTCTTTTCTTTTTGCAGATTTGATCGCAGAAATACAACCGATGGGGCAAGTTACATATCAGCCTTATTTTTTAAACCGCGACTGGCATTTTGATTTCTCCCTTTCATTTGCCCTTTTGGGATATGGGGTCCGTTTACCGGAATATGCTACCAGCTTCATGCTTGCGACTGACGGGGGCTCTGCCTATGCCGATCTGGAATACCGCATTTTGCATCCGGCAAATTTTTCACATCTCTCAAGCGGTATCTATATTAAAGAATCGTTTGGCGGTCAGTATAACCCCAACTGGTTCAGAATCGGATACTATTGGGATTATTACCGGATTAGCGGAAATCACGACCGAAACTTTTTTAATGCCAACCACCAGGTGGTGCTGGAGTTGTATTTTATGGTGAACTGAGTGCTGGGAGCTGGGGGATGAGAGCTGGGAGCTGAGAACTGGGAACTGAGTGATGAGTGACATAGGGACTTTAGAGACTTTAGAGAAAGTAGAAAGTAAGAAGATAAAAACTTTGCGTGCTTCGCGTCTTTGCGGTGAAATATCAAACGCAATTTGCTATTGGTCTTTTTTCCTCGCAGAGGCCGCAAAATTTTTCACGCAAAAACCGCAAAGAATAGAAATTTTGACATTTAGACATTTCGATCTTTTGACATTCAACATTTAAACGTTTTTACAAAACATATACGCATGAGAACAAATAAAAAAATAATTTGGTTTTTGGGGGGGTTGATGGTTTTGTTGATATCCTGTGAAAAAGTATTTATGGATCCGGATGCAAAGAAAGATCCGGTGAGTATATTTGAGGAGGTTTGGACGTTTACGGATCGCAATTATTCATTTTTTGAAGAGAAAGGGATTGACTGGGATGCTGTTTATGATGCATACAGGCCTCTGATCAGGGATGAGATGGGCTCTATTGAGCTATTTGATGTGTGTGCCGGCATGTTGTATCACCTGCGCGACGGACATGTGAACCTGCTGAGTTCTTTCGACCGGTCGCGCTATTGGGAGTGGTACCTGGACAGGCCTGAGAATTTTTATTATTCTGTAATAGAGCGTCATTATTTCAAGGGAAATCAAAGGTATGTGGGGCCTTTGCAATTTGTTTTCCTTAAAAACAATATCGGTTACGTCTATTACAGCAGCTTTGCCAATCCTGTGAGTGAGGGAAATTTAAATTTGATCATCAACAGTTTGGGTAACTCCCCGGGTTTAATCATTGATGTACGTCACAATGGTGGAGGCAGTCCCACCAATGCCAGGAATATTGCGTCGCGGTTTACGGAGGAAAGGGTGTTTGTGGGAACCAATTACATCAAAAACGGCCCCGGGCATGATGATTTTCGCTCAGAGAGGGTGTACCTGGAGCCCCATGATGGCATTCGTTATCAGGGGCCTGTTATAGTGCTCACCAACCGCAAAAGCTACAGTGCCACCACTTATTTCGCTCAATACATGCGTAACCTGGAGAATGTGACCCTGGTGGGGGATACTACCGGCGGGGGCGGTGGATTGCCTGCATTTCGTGATCTGGCAAACGGCTGGCGGCTCCGGGTTTCGAGCACACGCTTCCTGAATCCCGAAGGGGAGAGCATAGAGCCGGGTGTACCTCCACATATTGTTGCTGAAATCCCTGAGCCCGGAAATGAAAATGACCTTAGCCGTGATGAGATACTCGAGACGGCTATTGATCTTATACTTGGTAAATAGTTCAGGTGAAATAATGAGTTGTGGTTCATTTCAGGCCTTCACCTTATAAGAAATTGCTGTTTTTTTTGTATCTTTAGGAAGAAGGTTTTTGTGTACCCGCAGGAGACATGAACACCCATGAAACAATACTATTGTATTGTTCATAATCAATAACCTGCTTCTTAGCAACCAAAAAAACATATTATGAGCTTACGTATTTCACTGTTTTTTTTGCTTATTGCCTTTCTGCAACCATTGTATTCCGGCAACCTGCCCGGATCAATGGAAAGGATAGAAACCACGCTTAACCGGAAAGCATCTTTTGTTTCCAACCAGGGCCAGTGGGATGAAGAGGTAAGGTATTTTACGCAGAACGGCAACATGAATGCCTGGTTTACCGATCGTGGTGTTGTTTTTGATTTTTTCCGGATGACCGCCGATAACGGACAAAGGTCGCTTCTGATGCCCGGTGAAAAACCCGGTGAGCGGGAAACTGTTCGTCGCACGGGCCATGTGCTGATGATGACCTTTGTTACATCTTCAGAATCGCAACCGGTATTTCGCACCCATCAGCCGCAAACCACCCGTTATAACTATTTTCTGGGAAGCGATCCCACCAATTGGGCACAACATGTTCCCTTGTTTGATGAAATCATTCTGGAAGGTGCTTTTGGTAAGGATGCCGGCATAGATGTCCGTTACTATTATGAGCCCGAAGGCCTCAGGTATGACTTCATTGTGCATCCGGGGGCACGGGCGGATGATATTGCCTTTATTATTGAAGGGGCGGATGAAGTGCTGGTAAAGAATGACGACGAACTGATCATTATGACCAGCCTGGGAGAAATTCGCCATAAAGGATTACTGGCTTACCAGGAAATAAACGGCGAAAAAAGAGAGGTTCCGGGAAGTTTTCAACTGAATGAAAGGGGTGAAGTGGGCTTTCATATCCAGTTGGAAGATGCAACCCGCCCACTGATTATCGACCCATTGATCTATTCCACATTTTTGGGGGGTAACATAACAGATCAGGCATATTCTATGGCACTGGACTCGCAAGGTAATGTATATGTGGCGGGCCAGACAAACTCTCCTGTCTTTCCGACCACTCCCGGGGCGTATGATGAGACCTTCAACAATAAGCGTGATATCTTTGTGAGCGTGCTAAGTCCCGACTTAAGTGAGCTGCTTTATTCCAGCTTTCTTGGAGCAGAGGAAGAAGAAATTGTGTTTGGGCTGGCATTGGATGAAAATGACATTGTGTATATAACCGGGCAAACTGGTTCGGAATTTTTTCCAACCACTCCGGGGGCATTTGATACCGTGCACAATGGATCGGGTGATGCCTTTGTCAGTGCCCTAAGCCCGGATCTGAGCCAGCTTTTGTATTCAACCTTTATTGGCGGAACTGCTTCAGACGTTGGCTATGATATTGCCGTGCATCCTGATGGAAACATATATATTGTCGGTTATTCCGGTTCGATCAACTATCCAACAACTGCCGGCGCATTCCAGCCAACCCACAGTGGCATCGGGTCAGTGATTGTGAGCGTTTTGAATCCGGACCTCAGTCAATTGGTATATTCCACTTATCTCGGCGGGTCTCCCATGTGGGAAAGCGGGCGCAGCATTGCTTTTGATCCCGACGGAAATGTTTACATCACCGGTGAAACATGGTCAAACAACTTCCCTGTTACCCCGGGGGCTTACAATGAAACGCACAACGGGGGCAGCTGGGATGGCTTTGTCAGTATTTTGAGCCATGACCTGAGCGAGCTCCTGTACTCCACTTTTATCGGTGGAAACGATGAAGACTATGGACTTAGCATTACCCTTGACAACGAAAACAATGTTTATATTTCAGGAATGACCAGATCCGCCAACTTTCCGGCAACTCCCGGTGCGTACAGTACATCTTTCAGTGCCTACAGAGACGCGTTTATCTGCATCTTTAACCCTGAGCTGAGTGATCTGTTGTATGCCACATACATTGGTGGCAATACCTGGGATTACGCCAATGATATTGCTCTTGCGAGCAATGGATACGTGTATATTGCCGGATTTACCTCTTCCAGCAATTATCCCGTAACGCCGGGTGCCTTTAATGAAACCTTCAGTGGATCAAGACAAGTGATTATCAGTGTGTTTACACCCGATTTAAGTGAGCTTGCCTATTCCACTTTTCTTGGCGGAAGTTCTTTTGAAGAAGCCACAAAGATTCTGTTTGATGAGGCAGGAGATATTTATCTGACAGGGTGGACATTTTCCGCTGATTTTCCGACAACAGAAGGTGCATATAGCGAAACACACAATGGCGGATACGACGTCTTTGTTTCTGTATTCCAGGGTGGTTTTGTGACCTCTTACAACCTTACATTGCTCGTTAACCCGGAAGAGGGTGGTACTGTTACAGGGGATGGCAGCTATAGCGAGGGACAGGAAGTAAACATTACAGCAATACCGGAAGAGGGATGGTCATTTATCCATTGGACAGGCGATGTTGAACATGTGGATGATCCCGCTGCTGCCGAGACAACGATCAGTATGCCGGCAGAAGATGTTACACTTACGGCCAATTTTGAGCCAATCTATTATACGCTCACCCTGGAGGCAAATCCGGTTGACGGTGGCTCTGTTATTGGGGGTGGAGAGTACCTCCAGGATGCCGGGGTAACGGTTGCGGCAGAAGCTGCCGAAGGATGGGATTTTATTGACTGGACGGATGCTGATGGGGTTGTGATCAGTGAAGAACCCAGTTTTTTATTCACCATGCCACCCCATGATGTTACGCTGGTAGCCACGTTTCAGTTTCCAGAGCAGGTAACAGAAATCCCGGGTGTTGACCTGCTGGTATATCCCAATCCTGCCTATGATGTGTTAACCGTTTCTTCAAATGAGATGATCGATAAAATCCGTATGGTTAACCTCAGCGGTCAGATGGTAAAATATATGGCCGTGGATGCATTACAAGCTGAAGTCAACATACAAAACCTTCGTGATGGGCTTTATATTATGCAGGTTTACACTGCCAAAGGGGTTGTTATGAGAACGGTTCAGCGGATAAAGGGCCATCAGTAGGTCGTTGTGTTTTCCGGACGGGACATCCATTTTTAAAACCGAGTGGTAATAATTTGCATGATTTGTTCTTAGGTTGGATTCTTTAGCCGCTCAAAACATTTTTCCTTTTAATCAAGAAGAAAGGAAAAAACAGGATGGCCTTGTTTACCACTAAACCGCCGTAAAATAAGGACAGGTCAGGCCCTGTCCATTAAACCGGCGAGATTATTCATTAATGCAAGAAAGAATCATTTATTTCACCATTGCCAAATTTAGAAAGTCGAATGCAATAACGATAAATTGAAAAGTAAACCATTGCAAATAGCCACAAAGGTCATATAATAATAAAAAACCCGCTGCACATTTAAAACATAGTGCAGCGGGTGTGTTTTGTATTCAGAAATCCTAAAACAAGATTCGGTAAACCAGGTTTATGTTTCTGCCAGGCATGGCATGTCGGGTGGGGGCGCTGGGCCCAAGGAAAGGATCCTTATACCTGCGTACTACCGACAGGTGGTCGGTGTAGGTTGCATCCAGGGCATTGTCGACCCGGAGGTTGATGGTGTGCATACCGCCAAACAGGGATGGGAAACGGTATCCTGCCTCAAGCCGCAAAAGGGTGTATCCATCTGTTGGCAGTTCATCTTCCGGCACCCGGTTTTGAGCGGAAACCATTCTCACACTGCCACCAACATTGAAGTTGTTATAGTTATACATGGTACCCACTGTTGTGCGGAAAGGGGGTATAAATGGCAGGGGCTTGTCGGCATCCCTGCGATCGCCTTGCACAAAATCCATACCCAATTCAACACGAAGGTTTTCAGTGATAAGCAAAGAATTGCGAAGCTCAAAACCAAACAATCTGGCATCTGCTGCAAAAAACTGAACGGTTGCAGGAAACTCCCTGTCGGGTCTGACACGGTATGGAATATTTACCGCTTCAACAGGATCGAGGGTTAGCAAAGCAACATAATTATCGATTCGGTTATAAAAACCTGATATTTCCAGATGCCACAAAGAAGTTGTATATCTTGTGAACAGGTCAATCCCATAGCCATATTCGCTCTTCAATGTGGGATCTCCCAATTCAACACGTGTTGCACCGGCATGCCATCCGTCGGCATAGCGCTCCAGTATTGTTGGGTTGCGATGTGCGCGAGCTACCTGTAACCCACTTTCAAATTTTTGGTTGGACCGGAAGTTCACACCGATCGAACCTACTACATTCAGGTTCCTGTCCTCCGTTCTTTCTTCCGGAAGGAAATACCTGTTGGAAACCGATGATAGCCATTCGTGTTCCAACCTAACTCCAAACTGCATCCTGAACGACCTGCTGAGCGGGATTTCCTGGAATGTAAACAATGCCAGGTTATAGATGTCTTCGCCCGGGTGATATGCCTCCAGGCCATCCACTTCCTGAAGTCTGCGATGCAGGTTGGTTCCGATAACACCGCGGTCGAACACAGAAAACTCCCGGTGCATGAACAAAACAGATGAACTAACCGTGGTGGTCGTTATTTCAAGCTCAAGCAGCTCGTATGGAACATCTTGCTCACCCTCTTCCTGCACAGAATGAGAAAAACTGGCCCTTGCCTCAATCTCATCAAAAAAACCGTCAAGCTCAAGATTTGCACGTGCCTGCATATTCAAACGGTTTATGCGGATCTCCATTTCGGGTTCTTCTTCGATAAACATATCCTCATTATCAGGATCTGTCATTGATGCAAATTCAGGCACACCAAAATGATTCTGATAATACCTTGCTGAAAGAGAGCTTCTGAAGTTGTTGTTGCGGTACCCCCAACCAAGGGAAGCGGTATAACTGTTGAGTTGTGTGTTTGGCATGATGCCTTCGGGGGTTTGAGAATCTCCTGCAGTCCTGTATATGAATCGTGCAGCAAAGCCGTGGTTTTCGCCGCCCTGAACAAAGCCTGCGGAGCTGGTATAGAGGCTGTTGTTGGTTGCACCATGAAATGCGGCACCTCCCGATAAACCATGTTCCCAATCTGAAGGAGCATCTTCTGTGAACAGGTTGATGACACCACCCAGGGCACTTGAGCCATAAAGCAAGCTGGCAGGACCTCTGACCACCTCAACCCTGCTCATGCCCAACGGATCGAGTGTTACGGCGTGGTCAGGCGCCGTTGACTGGATGTCGCCCATCCGCTCACCATTCTCCAACACAACAAGCCTCTCACCATCGAAACCTCGTATAACCGGACGAGCCGGACCACCACCAAATGACCTTGATGCCAGACCGGGCTCTCCGTCCAGCATCTCACCCAATGACACGGATGACCTCCTGATGAGTTCCATGGTGTTGAATGTTTGTGATGACATGTAATTGGCGGAACTGCGATTCGGTGACGCAGTAATGACAACCTCATCCATATCAACAAATGAGGATTGTAAAAAAATGCGCATAAATTCTTCCCTTGCAGGAACGGTAACCTGGATGTTTTGTGTGGCATAACCAACCGAACTAATGCGCACTTCATAACGGCCACGTGGCAATCCGGAGAGTTTAAACACACCGTCAGCATCGGCAGCTGCTCCCAATCCCAGCTCAGAAATAAAAACGGTGGTTCCCGGTATCGGATCACGTTCATTGCCCGCATCAATGACCATTCCTCTTATTTCGTATAGGGTCTGATCATTTTGAGAAGCAATGGATTGTAGAGACATTATTAAAACTGACGCGATGAAGCACGCACTTTCTAGGCTTGTTTTAAAACCGCTCGCTTTCAAAATCGTTTTCATTGTAAATTTCATAACTGTATTTTTTTTAGGATTATTAAAATGAGTTTGATTTTTTTGATTCCACTTTTAAAAACGGTGGCAAAAATAAGCCGATTAGTAACTGGCGGCTATTAGAAACCGGTTAGAATAACATTAAAGTTTTATTAGCCTGAAACAGTTGAAGGTCTTACATCTCTTTCTGCAAGATTGTTTGTCCCCACTATCCGCTAAAGCCTGGAGCTCCCTCAAAATGTGGACGCCACAAATGGCATGTTTCAGATTATGCAGCTTAAAATAGCTGGCACAACATTCATGGACAAGCCAGCCAACGTAATCCTTCAGCAAGGATTCATTGCTCTGTATTGCGTCCGCTCATCGTTTTTTGTAAACAAACAGGTGAGTATATAAAATCATGACAGCGGCATGCGACCAATGCTATTTATCTTCTACCCCGAGCACCTGTTTCATCAGCATAGGCTACTTTACTGGAAAGGATTTCAGACTTGATTATGTTTTCGCTCTTTTGAAGCTTTTCGTAACATTTCTCGCTGGCAGGAGTAATGGTTGGCTCGTTAAACTGAAGCAGATCAAACACCTGTCGCTTTTCGGCCGACACCGTAGACTCATTTGTAAACCTGTGTCCACAGCTGCACGCCTCTGGCTTGGAGGGCCCGATGATGTCTGGTGCTGATACTTGTTGCATGGTGTGACCCTTATGTCCTTGTTACCCTCCCTACTTTTTTAGTGGGATTTTGCCGGGTCCATCCGCTGAAATAGGAAATCAGCATAAACAGCAGGATCACAGCCGCGGATGCCCAGATTGCCGGCCACACACCCAGGCCTATCACGATAAAGGGAGCGGTGGCTGTGATGAAACCGCCGCCAAGGAAAGGTTCGTACAGCATTTGTTTGAACCCGAAAGCCTGCGCGGTATCGGTTTTGTAGTGTGGGTCAACCAGTCGAAGCAGCAACAGTCCCATGGCAGTTACGCCACTTTGCATGCCATACTCCGTAACACCCCTTTCAAGCCAGTTGTAGGGAAACATGCGCGGGGCAAGGAAAATGAGTGAAAAGAACAGCCATGCGATACCTGCGGCCATCAGGATCAGGAAGGGCCATAAGTTTTCTATGAAAAGATCAAGCCTTATGGAAGCGATGGCTGCCACCACCAGGACATCCAGCGAAAACCCCAGGATCCGTTCAAAGGTGAGCCTGTCGTAGTACTGACTGACTTTCAGAGGTGTCGAGATCGCCTGTACGATCATGCCTCCCATCATGGCCAAGGGGAATAGCGGGAAACCGCCCAGCATCGGGTGCAATTGCCGCACACCGGCCAGGAGTATCCAGCCAATGAGAATAGCCAGTGCAACGATGGCAAAATGAAAGGCAAGGGGCTCGATCGATTCGGAGGCCACAGTAGCCCGTGAAGAGGAGAAACGGTAACGCTCAGGTATCAGACCTACCTTTTTATAGTTCGGGATTCCTTTGGTCTCATCAAGGTTTACACAATATCCTTTTCTGATCGCCACATTGATATAAAAAACACCCCCAACCACAGCAGTAATAATACCCACCGTAGCCGACATTTGTGCCAGGGCCGAGCCTGCAGGGAAGCCCAGTTCGGTAAATACCTGCTGCATGCCTGCTGCGGTGCCATGTCCGCCGGCAAAGCCAATCTCCAGGATGGTTCCAAATATGGGGGGTACATCAAATAGCGGCATGAGCAGCAAAACGGTGATGAGCATGGCCACCAGGTATTGACCGCTTCCCACCACCATCCCGAAACACAACTGGCTGCCACCCTGTGCCCACATGGTTTTTATCCCCGGGATCATCACACCCAGGAAAAGGGTGGCGAAAACAATGTTGATCAGCAATCCGGGAATTTGCGACCAGGTGTCATACAAAAAATCGGGAAGTACGTCTATAAGATAAGGACCAAACAGCAAAGCCAGGAAGCCGCCGATAATGGAGGCAGGTAAGAATATCCGCTGGAATAATGCTACTTTGGCCCGAAGGATTTTTCCTGCCAGCAGAAAGAGCAATAAAATACACAAACTGAAAAATACACCGGTGAGACCTTCCATATTTTCTTGTTTTATTCACCACAGAAATTAATACGTCATAATCATCAGTTGATTATGGATGGCTGTGTAATCATTATGTAAAGTTAATCAAATAGCGTTTCCACCATAAGATTCACCACATCTTTTTTTTCTGTCAATACCTTTCTTTTTCTTCTCTCCTGCAATCGCAAGCTTTCCGGCCACCACCGGAATGACCTCATATATTTTTTCCTGCTGCATCTGTATTTCTGACTGCAAAAATCCTTCTCTCATCTCTGTATGGCCATTCACCCCGCACTACTCTTTAAGCAGTGCAAGGAGTTCAGCTTCGATCTTTTTATTTTGACGTAATGGGCTGTTTTTTTTTATCGGTTATCTAAAAGGATGAAGTATCTTTTTAGGTAAAAAAATCTGGCAAGTGCTTTTTTCTTTTTAAAAAATACGTATGTTTGAAGAACAGCAAATAACAATACCGGATTACTGAAGGTAACCGCAACGCATTAAAGGGCAGGTTGATGTTTTCGAAACAGA
>REEA01000102.1 GCA_007695305.1 Bacteroidia bacterium | reverse complement strand
GCATCAGCGTTTATCCGCGTTCAAAAAAATATCAAAGAACAACCAAATATAAACAAATGAAAATAACAGCAATTTACCTTGGCTTTTTGCTGTTGATATTGTCATTTAGCGCTTGCAACCTAAGAGAAGACCGTGTCAGGGAGGATAGCCTGTATATTATTCACGCGGGTAGTCTTTCCGTGCCGATAAAAGAGATTGCCGCCGCTTTTGTTGAAGAAAACCCCGGTGTGCGGATTTACACCGAGGCATGGGGCAGCAAGGCCGGTGCCAGACGCGTTGCCGATTTGGATACCAGGGCGGATGTATTTATGTCGGCTGATTATATGGTGATTGAAAACATGCTGATACCTGATCACGCTAGCTGGCTTATACCCTTTGCCACCAATGATCTGTCCATTGTTTTTACTGCTAACTCAAGGCTTTCCAATGAGATTGATGCTGAAAACTGGATGGACATCCTCTTGCGTGATGACATATCCTATGGCCGCAGCAATCCGGACATGGACCCATGCGGTGTGCGCACTGTATTTACCCTGCAGCTTGCAGAAAAAAAATACGGTCGCACTGGTTTTGCAGCAAAGCTGCTATCTAAGGACAGAGAAAATATCCGCCCCAAAGAAACCGATCTCATTGCCTTACTGGAGAGTGGTCACCTGGATTATATTTTTCTCTACAGAAGTGTGGCCGTTCAGCACGGACTGAAGTACCTGGAGCTTCCTGATAGCCTGAACCTGGGGGACTTCAGTCTGAACCCCTGGTATGCCAACGCCGTAATTGAAACCCTGGGAACGGCACCGGGTGAAACCATTACAGAATATGGTGAGGCTATGATTTATGGGCTTACTATTCCGCACAAAACAGAAAACCCTTCATTGGCAAACCGTTTTGTATCTTTCGTGCTGCATCCTGAAAAAGGACAAAAAATCATGGGAGAACTCGGTCAGGGACCGGTTGAGCATTTTGATAATCCCTATAAAGATATATTGCCGGATCTGAGTTTACATGATTAGCACGGGTGTGGGCTTGCTGACTGTATTGTTCCGCAACGTTTCCTTTATCTTTGTTACCATCAATCATAGTTTGCCAAACCGGTAAACGATATTAAAAAAAGATGATCATGCATTTTTCTGAATTGTTGTTGAAACGGGAGAGTACGCGCAAATATTTGTCACGCCCCGTTGAAAAGGATGCAATTGAGCGCATTATGGAAGCTTGCCGGCTTGCCCCCTCGGCCTGCAATTCACAGCCCTGGCGTTTTGTGGTGGTGACAGATCCGGGACTCAAAGACCGAGTCGCCCAGGCTACTTTTGGCAAGGTGCTGCGGTTTAACCGTTTTGTGGTGGAGGCCCCTGTCATCGTAGCCCTGGTAGCTGAACCCCCAAACTGGCTTTCAAAGATCGGAAGCAGCATCAAGGACAAAGATTATTACCTGATGGATATTGGCATCGTGGCCGAACATTTTTGTTTGCAGGCCGCAGAGCTTGGACTTGGTAGCTGCATGATCGGCTGGTTCGAAGAAAAAACAGTGAAAGAACTGTTAAACATTCCCACCAAAAAACGTGTCCCTCTGCTGATAACTTTAGGCTATCCCGCGAAAGACACAACGCGGAAAAAAATTCGGAAACAACCCAAAGAGGTTTACACTTTCAATAAGTACCGGTGATTGATTGAAAGGCTTTTGAAAATCAATCACCGTTTTTATTATGTCTTTTCCGGGAGGTCGCATACATTTTTCCGCCAATGATCCAGCATTGGATTTTTGTAATTAAATTGCGCTTAATCGGTTTTTATGACCATCCATGCTTTTTTCATACCTTTGTTCATGATTGCCATTGCTTGCATGCAAGGATGGTTTTACACGCAGATTTCTGTTTCCCAAAACATCGCCACTCATGACAAACACAGTGAAAACCCTATTTTTCCTAGTACTATTCGTA
Organism: Bacteroidia bacterium; assembly: GCA_007695305.1. Lineage (GTDB taxonomy): Bacteria > Bacteroidota > Bacteroidia > Bacteroidales > UBA7960 > PUPG01. Next base: position 21,253 of record REEA01000102.1, on the reverse strand, counting down.
TGCCCTTTGGGTATTCATGCACAATTTTTTGAAAATTTTGAGCAGGGAACCAAAAATGCCTATGCCACGGGTTATGACCAGCTGGAGACCGGTGAGTGGTTATTTGATGATGCACTGATTGGTACCACTGCAGGAGATAAGAAAAATGGATCCAGATCCGCACGGATCAGGAATGGTTTTATTGAGATGAACTTTGATTATCCGGATGGCTTTGTGGAAATATCCTTTTTTGGGGCCAATTTCAGTAATGACGCCGGCGGAGCTGTTCAGGTAAGCTATTCCACCAATGGGGGCAGTTCATGGACAAATCTTGGTGATCCCATCGGTTTAACATCTGAACTGACGCAGTATTCCCTATCGGGATCAGTAGAGGGAAATGTGCGCCTTCGATTTGCAAAAACTTCGGGAAACAGGATAAACATTGATGACATTTTCATCACGGAGTATATCGAGACCACAGAGGAGCCGAGATTGCTGATGCGGATCAATGATGTGGCATATGAACACGGCAGTACTTTTAATTTTGGTACGACCACCGGTTTGTCTTCTGCCACACTTCAAATCCGCAACGGTGGTCAGCAGGACCTGGTCATTTCATCCTATACCATCAGCGGTCAGGCATTTTCTGTGGATGGTGATTTGCAGATTACCCTTTCCAGTCTTGAAACGGCGACTTTTTCTTTGTTATTTGATGATGAAACTCCCGGCATACATAATGGATCCCTGACGATCCATTCCAACGATCCTGAAAACCCACAGTTTACCGTACATTTAACAGCTGAAACGCTGGATACAAGCCAGCCTATTCCCATCAGTGAAGCTCGCTTGCTGCCGCAGGGAACGCTGGTTACCGTTGCGGGATGGGTTACGGTGGCAGATCAATTCGCCGGCCCGGTTTATTTTCAGGATGAAACAGCCGGCATTGCATGGTATAACGGTGCCATCATGCGTGATGAGTGGCTTGTAGGTGCCGTTATCGGCGACTCCATCTTGGTTACAGGAGAACTGGGTAATTTCAACAACCTGTTGCAGATTGTGAACGACACAGAATTTGAAGTTTTTCCTGAGTCCAATATGGTTCATGAACCTCTTGACATAACCCTGGAGCAACTGAACACCGGCATGTATGAAGGCTGGCTGGTTAGGGTTACAGATATTGAATTTGAAGATTCGGGTATTTTTTCCGGTGGCACAAATTATACGGTATTTGATCCAAGTGGTCAGGGGCAATTACGGGTTGATAATTTTACCAACATTCCGGGAACCAATATTCCCAACAGTTTAACGGAGGTAACCGGTGTAGCCGGCCGTTTTCAGGCTATGCATCAGTTGCTGCCACGGTTTACACAGGATTTGGAGATCCTGAGCGGGCCGGTGATCATCAGCACACCCCCATACGAAGTTTCTGCAACGGCAAACAGCATTACCTTTAAATGGGAAACGGCCCTGGCGGGACATTCTGAGGTGAGATACGGTACAACGGCATCACTTGAACTCGGCAAGATAATTGACGAAACCCATAAAACACAGCACAGCATTACCATTCCGGATCTTTTTCCCGCGAGCATCTACAAGGTGCAGCTGCGGTCGGCTTTTGACGCTGATACCAGCGCAACAGCCATACATATTACAACTACCAGATCGCCGGCAGGCACAACCGGGGCCATTCATGTTTACTTTAACAAGGATGTGGTTCATGAGCTGGCCACTATCCGTGAAGCCGACGAAAATATCGATATGGCTGACAAGCTCATTGAGTATATTCAATTGGCTGATGAAAATGCTGAATTCGCCTTTTATAACCTGAGTGGTAATGTGGGAAGTATCATCGCTAACGAAATCATTCATGCCCATAACCGGGGGGTTGCTGTAAGGGTGATTGTGTCGGGGCATACAGGTTCAACCAACGAGCTGGTTACCCATATGGCTGCTGCCGGGGTCAACGCGGTGCAAAGCACCGGAACCCAGCAGATGCATAACAAGTTTGCCATTTTTGATGCCAACCATTCCGACCCCTCAGTATCCCGTCTGATTACAAGCTCCTGGAATTCAACCGACCAGGGAACGTATAATCAGTTTCAAAACATGGTGGTTATTCAGGATGTAGCACTGGCGAGGGCTTATCTGCGCGAATTCAACCAGATGTGGGGTGGGGAATCGGGTTCTTTTTCTCCGTCCAATGCATTATTCGCGCACAACAAAACAATTGTAAACCCCTCTGTGTTTTGGATCGGCGATAATCAAACCCGGATTGAACTCTTTTTTAGCCCGCAGGCAAACACTGAATCCCATATCAATCGCGCTTTGCGCGATTCACAATTGAACATTGACTTTGCCCAGAACATCATCACAAGAAGACCCATATCCAACACCATGCTCGACAGGTTTAACCAGGGAGTTAAGGTGCGTGGCGTCATGGGAGCCATTTCAGGACAGGGTAACGAATTCGACTACCTTAGCTCATGGGCCGATGTGCATCATCTGTCACAAGCGGAGTTTGGCTTGCTGCATCATAAGTATGCCATCGTTGATGGTGAAGCAACAAGTTCAAACTCCAGGGTGATCACAGGCTCACACAACTGGTCTGCCAATGCGAACTTTAGTAATGATGAGAACACCCTGATCATCTACAGCCAAAGGGTAGCCAATGAATACCTCCAGGAGTTCGCCGCCCGCTATTGGCAAGCAGGTGGTGTGGATGAATTCAATGTTTCCGTTTCCGTGCCGGAGATTGACTATGCATACACCCAGCCGGATATTTTTTTAAGGAACTACCCAAATCCAGTTGGCGGGCATACGACCATTGAGTTCAGAGCGACGGATACACAACGTGTTTCTCTGTATGTTTTTGACATGTTTGGCCGGCGTGTTGCCACTTTGCTGGAAAATTTAACTCATGAACCGGGTTTCTATTCACTCCCCTTTAACGCTGAAGGTTTACCTGCAGGGATATATTTTTATCATTTGCAGTTTGAAGACGGCAGGGGTGCGGTTCAAAAAATGTCTGTGGTAAATAAATAGCGGTTTTATCACCGCTAGAGTGAAATCCATTGATGGTGGGATGACTGCCTGAAATCATTGAATGCAAAAGAAAACCGGAGCAAATATTAAGTGCTCCGGTTTTCTCTGTTTTATTGACAGAAGGAATCCGGTTATTTTTAAAACCTGGACTTAGCCTCCTGGAAAGCAGTTGTCAGGTCTTTCCAGGCACTGTCCATCCCTGATTTAATAGATTGCCATGCTCCCTCACCGGAATCTTTCAATTCCTCATACTTCTTCTGTCCCTCCTCAAGTTTTACTTCGAGGTCTTTGATTCTCTTGTCCAGCTCTATTTTCTTATCTGCATCTTCCTTTTTGGCTCTCGCACGGTATTTGTCCAATTCTGCTTCCCACTCTTCAAGCTGGGCTTTTGCTCTTTCCTGATATACTCTGTAATCACTCATATTGTAATGAATTTTATGGGTTCACAAACAAATATAAGGAAAAATAATGAATTAATCAAGCCTTGAGCATATGCAAGCTGTCAGTTCACGCACAGCCCCTTATTGGTCATACCACCAACCATAACGTGTGTATGATTCTCCCATAAACACTTAATCCTTTATGCAACGGATTGAATTGGCTTGTCTTTTTAACAGGTAGTGTCTGGCGACTCTGGGTGAACCACTTTCGATGCTCCTCCACCAGGCACTTGATGGAAAATCCTTATGCTCATCTGCGGTCCACCATCTGCCCAATTGACCCATTTGGACAAAATTCGTGCCCTGGTCTCTGTATCCGCCAGGGCGACCATAAAAGCCGCTCGCATTGGTGGCACCAGCATTTGGGCTATCCCAATGAAGGAAACCGGCCTCTTTCAGTTTTCCTCCGCCATTCAGGCTCTCTTGTAAATTATTTGGATTGGAATTGGGATCGAGATGTAAGATCATCTGGCTCCATTCGGAATCGCTTGGTACATGCCAGCCTTCGGGACAAACATTTTTTCCACCATTGCTTTGTACATCGGTTACAAACCAACTGTAAAGCGCTCCGAAAGCCACTTTGTGACCGGATTCATCATTATTATACCAGCAATAAGCCGGTGTGGTCAGTTGCACCCAGTCACTGCCTTCAGTCAGGTGAGGGATGGGTGTGCCATCATTAAACCGGGTTACCCTTAGATTTGCGGCCATCCACTCCTGTTGCCCGATGATAACGGTAGGGTAGTTGTTGCCGTCAATATCGATGACTCCGTTACCCGGAATAAAGAAGTAAGCGGTAAGAATTACATCTCTGTCGGGCATTTTGTATGTAAAACCGCTTTCCAAACTAACCATTTCGGTTCCCTCCGCCCATACTGCGAACTGAAAACCTGTGTTGGCCGTTGCCAGCAAATGCACATTTTCACCGGATTCAAATTTCCCTCCTTCTTCGGCAATGCCTGATTCTGCAGGTGATATACTGAGGGTCAGTACGTGGGTTTCTTTTACGCAGCCCACAATCAAAAATAGCATGAACAGGGATGCTATAAAAGTCCTAGTCTTGGGTATTAAATCATTGTGTTTTTTTCTTTTCATGGGTTTAAAATTTGTCGAAATGTCAAAATGTCGAAATGTCCGGGCTTGCTTATGGCTATGATCTCGTTCGCTCTTATGCTGGCGTATCCTCGTTTCTTCGTTTTTTCGTTTCCCCAGCTCTCAGCTCCCATCTCCCATAATCATCCCCCTGTGTGTCAAAAAAGCCTGTCATGGGTGATTCATCTGTTTATAATTTTGTAACTATTTGTTGTTTAGTCTTTTGTGATTGTGTCTAAGCTGCCCTTCAGGACGAATTTGTTGCCAATCTCATACAGCACCAGCTGCATACCGTGCATACTGCATACTTACTTCCATTATTGATCCATTACTTTGGTACGGAATAAACGGGCATATGGAAACTGCCATCCGTTACTTCAATCATATTTTCTCCACTATTATCTATAGCGGTAAATGAGAAACTTCCTTTGATATACTTTTCCTTATAGTCGGTAATTACGAGCACCCCGAATGCATCAGGCTCATCCGGAAATACATAAAAAGTAACACCTTCGGGTGATGTATAGAAACAATGGGTTTGATATTCATCGGTTCCGAGGGAAAAGCTACCTGCTGCGCCAGGAAAATCAAACATTTGGATGGTTATGATGTCATCGTCATCATTCACTGCTCCGGAAATAAATAAATAGCCCATTTTGTTATCCACTAGAATCATTTGGTTGCCGGCGGATGCCCACGATTTCCCATCAATTTTGGCGGTCATGTGATAGCCGCCTGTTCCGCTTCCATTGTCTTTGTCGTCATCTTTATCACAGGCCGTTAAGCACACAGCAAAACAGGCAAGCATAAAAAACGCAAGTACGCGTAAAAATTTTTTCATTTTCATGATGAATGGATTTTTGGTAAGTAATTGGTTTAAATTCACACTATTCTTTTATGCAACGTACACTCATTCCCTGGTTTTTATGAATGTTCGGTTGTTGGCCAATACCCCCTGCTATATTGGAAAGCCATTTGCCATAAATGTTACCGGATACTTCAGAAGAAGTATGCCACCAACCAAAACTGCCGAGTTGCTGATAATTACCGTTGGAAATTCGACTGCCCCCCGGAAGTGCAGAAAAACCGTATTCATCAGTGCCGAAATGGGTGCCATGTGCGTTCCAGCGCGGATGAATGTTGGTTTTACATTCACCTTCAAGAGGGGATTGATCCTGTCGGCATGATTTCAGTTTGTTTCCTTTCAAATGCTCGGACCCCGGAATGTAGTGTTCCAGTGCATCCCAGTCATCTAATGAGGGAACACGCCAACCCGCCGGACAGAGGCCCTTTGAGTTGTTTACGGCATACCAGTTATACAAGGCACCGTAGAGGTTTTTGTTTGAAATGTCATTGTTGTACCATGCATATGCGCCGGTGGTGTTGTTTCCCCAAGTGGTGTTGTTGGCACTGGGAAAGGCAATGGCCGTGCCATCACGATATTTAGTGGTCTTCAGGTTCTCGGCCATCCAGCACTGCTCGTTGATCCAGGCTGTTTCGTAAGTGTTGCCGTCGATATCGGTAACGGGCGGACAAGGCGACTCTTCTACCATGTAAGTGAAAAGGTTCCCATCGTTATCAACTCCCACTCCATACCTGGCGCCATTGGTTGAAATAAGGGTTAGTGCGCTGGCATGATAAGCGTACGGCACATTTAAAAATTGGGTAGTACCGGTGATGGAATAATCCGTTCCGCCACCGGGGTCAACGTCCGTTTTTAGGAAAAAAGGTCCATAAGACCAGTTGATATCGCTGAAATTGCCTTGTATAGGCTCTCCGTCTCCAATAACATAGGTTATCAATCCGCTGGCATTGCTCATCAGGTTGTGGCTTTCGGAGTAAACCACTTCGCCATCCGGGCTTTCATTTATGATGCTTACCTTTAGACCAATAGGTGCGTTTACAACTGGTTCATTGTCTGCATTTCTGATCACTGCCTGGTGCGTAATGCCGTCTTTTGCCTGTGCCGGAAGCATGATAAAAAGAATAATACCGGATAATAACAGGGTCATTTTTTTCATTGTTCTTGGTTTTTAATAATTTGTATTTGTTGATGTTGGGATTTGGTTATCGTTTCATCACACGTATTGTGGAGATAGTATACCCGTATCTGATACGGATCAGGTAAAGGCCGGATTGCTGTCCTGCCAGATTCATGGGGATTTCCGGACTTGCTTCCATAGTTTGCCGGGAAATCAATTCGCCACGCATCCCAATTATTTCAATGGTCAGCGGCATTCCTTCATCATGTCCGATCGCTGATATTCCCAGGGTAAAATTTCCTCTTGTGGGATTGGGAAAAACTATGAAATTCAATTCGTCCGAATTTGTTTCCTGATAATTATAGTTTTCAGGAAAGGATTCTTTATCATTCTCATAATCCTGATATTCATGGACAGCAACCACCGTTCGGTATCTTTCGGTGCAGTATATACCGTCTGTTACAATACGAGCGTGCAGATATCCCCCGTTTTCAACTTTTGTGCCGGGAAGCATCAGGATATTGTACCCTGCCAGAAGGGTAACACCTGTGCCAGCTTCCACAATAAAGGTCTGACCGTTACCTGCCAGAACAATGGTTTGCGTGGCATCGAAACACTGGTCTTCTCCCTGCAGGATATCTGCACTGTTTAGCTGTCTTACTTCAGGAACCTCCGGGTCGCCATTGTCATCATCAAAAAAGAAAGTTTGCTGGATGCCAAACTGGATGCTTCCCGCAGCGGAAGAGAAAAACATAAAGTCGGGCAAACCGGAGGAGTGACTCATACTACCACCCGCTCCTGCTGCCTCACCTCCTGCCGACACCACACCTGATTGTGCATGAGTTGGCACAATATTGAATGTGAGCGCAATAATAATAATGATTTTGATTTTGAACATATGCTTTGGTTTTTCAGGTTTGATTACTGCATAATTGTCGTTTTGGGCGGCCATCAATTTTATCTGAATTTTCGACGCAGAGATTCACGTGTCCTTATCCTTGTTTACCGGAAAACTTTTCAATAATTTTCAGCAGGGCTTTGTGTCTTGAGTGAACATGATTTTTCTCCCCGGCATATTTACCGGGTTTTTCTTGTTTGTCATTTTTTGCATCGATTTTCTTCTTCTTTTTCATCATTATCATTTGAAAGCAATATTAAGGAATGGAAAGCCCATGATGCAAATATTTTGCGGTTCAAATGGCTGCATTGGCAGTTTCAAAAAGTTGCATGTAATGGAAACGCTTGTCTGGTGAAGCTTTTCAGGGTTGACAAAGTGAGTCGGGGAAACACATATCAGTAGCCGTTTATCATTTTTGCCGGCTAAAATGGTGTCAACATGGCTCTACAACTGGATAAGGTATGGGATCAGGCTGTCGTCTGATTGAAGCCCCAATTTTTGGCGAAGGCGGTAGCGTGTAGACTTGACACCGGATTCTGATTTATAGGTAATGGCTGCAATTTCTTTGGTGCTGAGATTCAGTTTAAGGAATGCCGCCACTTTGATTTCTGCCGGAGAAAGATCGGGACAGATATGCAGCAGCTTATGATAAAAGTCGGAATGAATTTGCTTGAAAATGCTGTCAAACTCATTCCAGGAGTTGTTTTTGAGCTGCGTTTCAAGTCCTGCAATGATATCTTTGATGTTTTTTTCCATCATGCTGTTTCCCTGGCTTTCCAGACTACACTGCTCTAATTTTTCAATGATGTTACCTATGGTTTCGTTGATGCGTAACATTTCCAATGCTTTGGATGCCAGTTCCCTGTTTTTTGACTCAAGCTGATGCCTGAGTACCTGCTGCTCCTGCTCCTTAAGTTTAGCTGATTGCTGACCAATGGTTCTTTCGTGTTCGTAAAGCTTTCTTTGTTTGGAGGCTACGGCAAGTTTTACACGCAAAAGTATGAATGTCAGCAGCAGAACGGCAATGAGGGCACCGATGGAAATGGTAAGTAATTGATTGTTTCTTTTCTGAAGTTCGTTTTGGCTTGTGAGGAGGGCAATCTCACCGTCTTTTTGCGCTGATTGAAACTTCACTTCCAGCTCCCGGATGATTCTTTCCCGGTTGGCTATTGCCAAACTGTCTTCCAGGTTTTTGTGCAATAGTGCATATGCATAAGCTGCCTCGTAGTTATTATTTGTTGCCTCAATATTGGCCAGCGATAGATATGCGGTACTTTTCAGCTTTGGATTGTTCAGATTATCTGCCAAACTCAGCGATTCATTTGCCAGGGATCGGGCTTCTGTAAAATTATTTGAAAGTGCATAAGCTTCCGCAAGGGCAATTAAGTTAATGCATATACCTGTATCGTCTTTCATGGCTATATATAAGTCTTTTGATGCATCAAAATGATCCAGTGCTTGTTTAGGGTCTTTTTTTATAAGGTAGGCCTTGCCCATCTCGTATAAAGAATTGGCTATTCCTCTGTCTTGTTTCAGTGCTTTTCTGATTTCCAATCCTTTCTCCAGAAAATAGAGCGCAGAATCGGGTGCATGAATCTGTGTAAAAGATCTTCCAAGGTTTGTTAAAACAATGGCACTTTTTGTCTGATCACCAATTCTTTCAGAAATATTCAGAGCTTCGTGGAGATATTTCCTTGCCAGCGAAAGTTCAGCTCTGTCGATGTAAAAGCTTCCAAGACTTAGGTAGCCGAGTGCCAGCAGGTCATCGCTTTCTGCCAGTTTGCTGTAACCGATCATATGTTGAAAGTCCTGCAGAGCCTGAAGATTGTTCCCGATAATCCTGTTAATTGCCCCTTTCGCAAAATAATAATTGGCCAGACCGATATCTGATCCCAGGTTGTAGTACATTTGCCCGGCCCTTTCAAGATACCGAAAGGCGATTTCATATGCATCTTTATAATAATATGCCCTTCCCTGCCACAATAAACTTGCTGCGATTCCCTCTTTATTGCCATGTTCTGTGGATAATAAAAAAGCTTCCTGCAAATAGAGCAATGCTTTTTCAAAATCCCTTGATACATAAAACTCACCCAGCTCGAGCAGTAAATTTATTTTAGCAGTATCATCGCCGGACTCTGCCAGCAAATGCTCTTTTTCATGAAAATATTGGGCAAAGGCGGCTGGTGGCGATTGCATGAGCATTGTCAGGAGCATGATATGAATCATGACCTTTGTCATCACGTTATTTTTTTGCTTAAAGATAAGGCAAAAAATTATGGTCTTAAGAATTTCGAAGCAAATAATTTGTTGTTGGCAGGAAGAAAAAGTTTGGGGCTGCTTATTTGCAATGGGAGAGGGGATGGTTATCTGAATATTAGCAGCAATCCCAGGGCGATGATGATTGCGGCGAAAGCATACCTGAATTTTCCCTCCTTCCTTTCAGGATGTATCTTAACCAGCAGTCGTGGACCGAAAAATGCACCGATGGCTGCACCGGAGCCAAGCAGGAATATAAGTTCAAGATCTATTTCTCCCACCAACAGGTGCCCTCCAAAGCCAAAAATGGCATTCATGAATACGATCATGACCGATGTGCCAATGACCAGTTTAACCGGAAAATGAAGCAGGAACAAACCGGCCAGCACCGGTGCTGTGCCACTGGTGCCAAAGAGGCCTGCAACAATTCCGGCAATGAGTCCGATGGATATCATAAGAGGTAGCTTTTCCCGCCGGATATGGGAAAATTTTTCCGGTGGCGTGTTCGCTGCCTTATCAACATTTTTTGGAACGCGCATGGTTAGCAGCCCAAGCAAGACAGAATACACACCGAAGGCCTTTATCAGGAATACTGCTTCCATGTAACCGGAAATCAGGGCTCCCACTACCGCCCCTAACATGCCAAAACCGCCAAAAACCAATCCTACCGGCAGATTAATATTATTTCGCCGGTAATGCTCTGCCGAACCGATCAGTCCAATAGGTATTACTGCTGCCAGGGATGTAGCGATGGCGACATGTGGTGATATGCCAAATAAAAGGATGAGCGTGGGAGGAAAGAAAAACGCACCATTGCCTCCCACCATAGTGGCAACAAGCCCCACAATGAAACCGATTAAAGGTAACCAATAGTAGTTGAGTTCTATAGCCGATTCCAATATCACTGGCCTTTTCTTTTTTGATGATCACGCAACACCCAGTATAGTCCCTTTACGTTTGAGCGCATTTGCGGTATGATCAATTGAATAATAATATGTTCCAGGGCTGCAAAAATAGACCAAAATGTCATAAAATAATAAAGAACCGGATAAAAATCGAAAGCAAAAAGGGTAAAAAAGAAAAAACCCTGGATGTAACCACCAACCTTCCAGGAGTATAAATGAAAACTGGGTACTTTCCCAAATTTTATCCAGGCCAATATGACAAGAACAATACACAAACCTGCAAAAACCAAAAAAGGCAGAATGTGGGGAGCAATCACATCCCACTTAAATACAAATATCCCGATAAATGCCAGGATGTAGGTGCCTATGTCACCGGTAGAATCAAGCTTGGCACCCAGTTCGGTTTGCATTTTTAACAGGCGGGCAATGAGGCCATCCAAAATGTCGGTGATCAGGTTGATAATCAGAAAAATGGCAAAGAGGGTTTCATTATTTGCCAGGATAAACCACAATATAAGGGGGAAAACAATAATCCGGTAAAGAGAAAGTAAATTGGGGGCAGTAAGATATTCCTTTTTTATCCTTATTTTCATGATGATTTTATGTTAAAATGCACACCCATAACCGGCGTCAAAAATACGAAAAGAAATGTATCGAAGCAAAAGGTAATATATCGTCAAAAATAATCAACAGTTTTTATGCAGTTCGGCAAATAGTTGTATTTTTAGTCTCTGATAGGTGATATATTAATTGTTGTTTTATGCAAATCAAGCTGAAAGAAGTCATTTCAAGAAAAGAGCTGGATGTTTTTATCCGTTTTCCTGATAAGCTTTACCGGCATTGTGAGTATTATGTGCCGGCTTTGCATAGTCATCAAAAATCCACATTGCGAAAAGATAAAAACCCGGCATTTGAGCACTGTGATGCCCGCTATTGGCTGGCTTATTCAGGCAAAGAGATAGTTGGACGGGTGGCCGCCATCATCAATCACCAATATAACTTGCAGCAAGGGATCAAATACATGCGATTTGGCTGGTTGGATTTTATTGAAGATGAGGATGTGCTGCAAGCGTTGATTCGAGCTGTTGAAAGCTGGGCCCGGGAAACCGGCATGGAATATGTACATGGCCCATTGGGATTTATTTCTTTCGATGCATCCGGTGTCTTGGTTGAAGGCTTTGATGAGCTGCCCACTTCCTGGGGGCGATACAATTATCCATATTATGCCCGCATGCTTGAATCAATGAGCTATACGAAGGATGTTGACTGGGTGGAGCAATTGATATATGTCCCGGATGAACTGCCGGTACGGGAGATAAATGCGGCACAGATTGTCAAAAATCGCTATGCCCTGCGCTCTGCCGTCATCCGTAATAAGAATGATATTCGTAAATATGCTGCTGAGTTATTCTATTTGCTGAATGATGTTTATGAGGAGCTATATTGTTTTTCAAAACTAAGCAACAGGCAGATAGATGAATTGGTAGGTGATTTTCTGCACATTGTCAGCCCCAAATTTGTTTCCGTGATTCTGAATGACCGTGATGAGATTGTTGCTTTCGGTATAGTCATACCTTCATTGTCGAAGGCATTGCAAAAAGCAAAGGGTCGTTTGTTTCCCTTCGGCTATTTTCACCTTCGAAAAGCCCTGAAAAAGAATGACAGGGTGGATATGCTGCTCATCGGGGTGAAGTCCGAATACCGAAACAAGGGTGTCCATGCCCTGCTTTTTGAAAAGATAATACCTGCCATGTATGATATGGGAATCAGGTATGTTGAAACAACCCGTGAATTGGAAACTAACCAAAAAGTGCAACAACTTTGGGAACCATATAAAAAAAGAATGCACAAACGGGCAAGGTGCTATGTCCGGAAACTAAGCTGACCTTTATTGTTTCTACGGGGATTTTTTCCTGAAAATATTCAGACCCCGGTTAAAAACTGTCATGTGCTGCAAATCCTCATGCGGGAAAGGTTCATGATTTCCGGTCAGCAAAAACCCTCCGTTTACGAGCCGTTCGGTAATCTCCCTAAAACAATCCAGTGCATTTCCTTTTGCGAAATACATGGCAACCAGATTTTTGCAAAACACGATGTCAAATGGACCATCCGGCATAGCAATGCGTATATCCTGTTGCTGAAAGGTAACCATGTTTTTGATTTTCTGATCCAGACAAAAAAGCCCGTCTTCTTTCCGGAAGTATTGAGCAAGCAGGTGTTTTGGAACATCACGCACGTTGCCACCCGGATAGCATGCCAGGGATGCCCTTTGTAACATATGCCCATCAATATCTGTGGCTATGATTTCGATGCTTTGTCCGGGATATTCTGATTCAAAATGATACCTCCATAGCAAGGCCAGGCTGTATGGCTCTTCTCCGGAAGCACATCCCGCCGACCAGCACCTCACCGGTCTTTTTTCTGCACCGGCATGTTTGGCTTGCAAGGGCAGAATTTCTCCGGCGAGCATTTCCCATGACTGATAGTCCCTGAAGAACCGGGATATAGTAATACGTGACAGCTTGTCCAGCTCTTGCCACTCTGCAGGGTGACTTTCCAAATACCTGCGGTATGCTTCATAACCGGATAGGTTTAACTCCGCGATGCGTGCCTGGATTTTCCGGCACACCTGGCGACGTACCTTCCGGTATCCCTCCGGGCGGAGTCTTAGACGGGGGAGTGCCCATTGCAGAAACTGTTGACAGGCATTCAGATGGCTCATCTCCGCAGCTGTCGTTTTGATGAAAACAGGTATACCGGGCATAGAAACCCGGCATTGGCGAATATGGCTGTGCTATTTCTCATTTGAGTTTATAATCTCATCGATTTGTTGCAGCTCCTCAACAGAAAACACGGTGTTTTCCAGTGCCCCCAAGTTGTTTTGCAGCTGTTCGACGCTACTTGCTCCAACAAGCACAGAGGTAACACGTTCGTCTTTCAGCAGCCAGGCGATGGCCATTTGAGCGAGGCTTTGCTTCCGGCCTTTGGCAATTTCATTGAGCCGGTTCACTTTGGCAATGATGCCGGTTTCGATCTGTTCAGCTTTCAGAAACCCGCTTGGTTTTGCTGCGCGGGAGTTTGCCGGTACACCATGAAGATATTTATCGGTTAGTATTCCCTGTTGCAGTGGTGAAAAGGCAATGCATCCCATGCCCAGTGTTTCAAGGGTGTCAAGCAATCCGTGTTCCACCCAACGGTCAAGCATCGAATATTTAGGCTGATGAATCAGACAGGGTGTTCCGAACCGCCCGAGTATTTCAGCGGCCTTGCTTGTTTGTTCAGCTGAGTAGCTTGATATGCCGGCATAAAGTGCTTTTCCCTGCCGCACAATCTGATCGAGAGCCAACATGGTCTCTTCCAGCGGAGTGTCGGGATCAGGGCGGTGGGAATAAAAGATATCGACATAATCAAGTCCCATGCGCTTAAGACTTTGATCGAGACTGCTGATCAGATATTTGCGTGAACCGCCATCGCCATAAGGTCCCGGCCACATTTCATACCCTGCTTTGGTTGAGATGATCAGCTCATCGCGATATCTTTTCAGGTCTGATGAAAGGATGCGGCCGAAATTTTCTTCAGCACTGCCGGGTGGCGGACCATAATTATTGGCCAGGTCAAAATGGGTAATGCCGGCATCAAAAGCAGCATGGATCATTTTTCTGCCATTTTCCGGTTCATCAACACCGCCGAAATTATGCCATAGCCCGAGGGAGATGGCCGGCAAACGGATGCCGCTGCGGCCGCAACGGCGATAGCTCATCGATTTGTATCGGTTTGGGTCTGCAAGGTAGTGCATATAGTCAGTATTATATTTGTAACTTCTTTTTTATCAAAGCTACAAAATATTTTTCATTGCCCTGTACGGATGATTCTTGTCAGCATAATGCATCCTGAAAAAAATATAAAGAAGTGTTTTTTTAACCTTGATAAAAATATAATTGGGATTCATTGTTATAATTCTGATTAAACACTTTCCGCTTTATTCAGTAAACATTTTTATTGATCTGATGTTAAAAAATCAACTGCAATCACATTTTTCCATCAAAAACAAAACAATGAAACAAAATTTGAACCCTGAACCATTCGAAATCAAAACATCTTATAAAAAACATATTTCGATAATTACCTGTATTTTGCCTTTCCTGTTGCTATTTGTCAATATAGTATCTTATGCATCGGAGAGAGAAGGCTTTACGTTTAACCCAACCTATGAAATAAGGTTTCACGACAGAGAAGCGGGCTTATATTTTTACGAGCGAGTTGTTCCTTCAACAGAGGGTTATGTTCTGGAAATGCATTTTGAAGTGCATGACAATAAGCAAGGAGGGCGTTACGGATGTGAGCAGATGAACAGGATGATCATACAGGATCTGCTTGGATCCGGTTATTTTGGTGAAGAGGGCCTTGATGATCCGAATGTGGATGAAATAGAATTCATGGAGCAGTACAAAACGGCTTTCCTTAAATACGCCAATAATGTAAGGCCCTATAGTGATCTTAGGGGCTTTTTGCAATCACTGGAGATATGGTATGCACAAAACTGCCTTTCGATGAACAGACTGGAATCAAACCCTGAATGGTACAATGATCTTACTGAATACCGGCTGGTTCTTACCAATGATGGCATGCCCTTTCGGAAAAGCTATGTCTTAGAAAATTTGGGCTTACGTCAAAATACCAAACTTGAGGTTTATTATCTCGGCGACAGTGTGCGTTTCAATCGAATCTCAGAAGATTATGGCCATATTACTGCCAGCGCACCTACTACCCAAAGAGTGTATGATCCCTTTCAAATAAATATGATCGTATCTTCACTGGAGTATTATGATGGTTTTGAAAAAGACCTGGTGTTTAAAAACTTGTTTGTTGATTTTTATGGTGCTGATTTTGAAGAAAAGGGCCCTGAAACGAGTATCGACACGGTCGTATCCAGATTAAGCGTAAGAGGCACAATGTTTTTGCCATTAGATGGAAAAGAAGTGGAGGTATGGGCGGTAGATCTGACCGGATTCCCAACTACATTATATCATCCGATGCTCCATATATACGACCAATACCACAGACGCTTCAGCATATTGAGATATTATATTGACAAGGAGAGCGGCAACATCCTGATGGCTGAAACATTGCGGGCAGAAGATTTCCCGGTTTCCTTCTTCCATGTGGAATAATTTTTCCCATGGTATCTGATTTTTTGCCATCTTTGCTCTGCTTATGCGATAACCATGGGCTAGGTCTTACGAGCCAAAGCCCGCATTTTTTCATTTATCCTTATTGATTATGATGTTTCCAAAGATCAAATTGTTGATGCCGGCCCTTGTTCTGTTGTTTTGGCTCGGATCGATAAATAATCCTGTTTCCAGCAAGGTTCTTTTCAATGATGAAAAATTCCTCACCGAGTATTCGGATCATCAAAAAATGCGTGAACGTCTGGAAAATCTGGTTGTTGAGCAACCGGAGTTAGCCGGGCTGACTACTCTTGCCACGACCACCGGTGGTAAAGCGATCCATTTGCTGACGATCGGTGCGGGCGATACTAAAAACCGCCCTGCTTTGGCAATCGTTGGAGGCGTTTCTGGTGATCATTTGCTGGGCAGCGAGTTAGCCCTGCAATTTGCCGAAAATTTATTGGCCATGTCTCAGGAGATTAAAATCAGGCAATTGCTTGATTCTGTCACTTTTTATGTGTTTCCTGACATGTCGCCCGATGCGCGGAGTCAATATTTTGCTGATCTGCGCTATGAAAGATCATACAACGATAACATCGTAATCCGTGATCGTACGGCTGATCCGGATAAGCCGCCATTCATTGATCTCAACGGGGATGGAATGATCACCATGATGCGCATCAAGGATCCTGCAGGCTCTTGGATGAAGCACCCTGAAGATGAGCGGGTGATGGTAAAGGCCCGGAGTGAAAAGGGAGAGCGGGGTGAGTACCGTCTTTACCGCGAAGGACTCCGGGCTGACAGGCATGGCAGGGTTCATGACGATGATGTGAGGGGAGTGGTTTTTGACAGGAATTTCACGTTTCAGTATCCGGCATTTCAGCCGGGTGCCGGTCCGCATGCCGTTTCTGAAATAGAAACACGCGCCATCGCCGATTTCCTGTTTGATGCCAAAAATGTTTATGCCGTAATTACCTTCGGAGATGCCAATAACCTCAGTGAACCCCTTAAATACAATGAAACGGCTGCATCTGCAAGGATCCATACGGGCTGGAAAAGGAATGATATCGTCATCAACGAAATGATCAGCCAATTGTACCGGAAACATCTCAATGATGCCCTTCCCGAGGCTTCTCAAGCCAGCAATGGCGACTTTTTTCAATGGGCCTATTATCATTACGGACGTTTCAGTTTTTCTACGCCTGGCTGGACTGTTCCCGAGACCGAAACCGAGACGCCCGATGTTTACAAAAGCAAGGAGCTGAGGTTTCTGCGTTGGGCCGAATCTAACGAGACCACCGATGTGGTGGTTCCATGGACAGAGGTGGTTCATCCCGATTTCCCTGATCAGCAAGTGGAAGTTGGCGGAATTATTCCCTTTGCCATGAAAAATCCACCATATGCAATGGTTGCCGACCTGGCACGGAAACATACGGATTTTATACTTGATGTGGCGGCTTTAAGGCCGGTAATTGGCATTGTTCGCCTGGAAAAGGAAACACTCGGCCGCGATCTGCACAGGGTCACGGCACACATTATGAACAAGGGGAGCTTTCCCACTGCTTCCCAAACCGGTGAAATACTCCGCTGGAAACAAAAAACGGTTATCCGGACCACTTTGGATAATGGTCAGCAAATGGTCAGCGGCAGACCTGTTGAAGTCTTAGGTGCCATTGATGGCCGGTCAGCCATTACAAGAAGCTGGCTCATTCACGGTCGTGGAAATATCAGTATTGTCGTAGGCGCTGAATCTTCAGGTTTCAGTGAGAAAATCATTTCATTGTAAAAAACTTTACACAAATGAATCATTCAATAATAAAATTGTCAGTTTTTTCCCTGTTATTTTCTTTTTTGATGATGCCTTTGCAGGGACAGGTTGCAGATGGCCGCGCCGTGGGGAATTTTTTCAAGGCATCCGGTACACCTGTTGATCCGAAGGTTTCTGTAAGCTGGAACCGTTATTATACCAATGAAGGCCTGCTGGAAATCTATGAGCAGTTGGTGGCTGCTTTTCCTGAGCTTATCACACTGGAATCCATTGGCAAAAGCTATGATGATCGCGATCTTTGGTTATTGACCGTTACCAACAAGAACAACAAACCGCATGATGAAAAGCCTGGTTTCTGGATTGACGGGAACATTCACGCCAATGAAATCCAGACTGCTGAGGTTTCTGTGTACACTGCCTGGTATCTTGCGGAGAAATACGGTAACAACTCCTTCATTACTGATCTTTTGGACGACAATGTGTTTTATATCCTGCCGGTGATGAACCCCGACGGGCGGGATCATTACATGAATCAGCCCAACACCTTCAGCACACCCCGCAGCGGAACGATGCCCCTTGATGATGATGGCGATGGCATTGCCGGGGAGGATGGCTTTGATGACCTCAACGGTGACGGCCATATTACGCAAATGCGCCGCCGTAATCCCTACGGCCAGTGGCGTACCGACCCTAATGATCCGCGCCGCATGGTACTTGCCCCTCCGGGAGAATTTGGCGAATGGGAGCTGCTTGGCTGGGAAGGGATCGACCGTGACGGTGATGGAAGGCTCAATGAAGACCCGGAAGCAGGTCGCTACGACCATAACCGCGACTGGGGCTGGAACTGGCAACCCGATTACGTGCAACGCGGGGCTTATCTATACCCGTTTTCTTTGCCCGAAACAAGGGCCGTTCGTGATTTTGTGATGGACCATCCCAATATTGCCGGGGCGATCACTCATCACAATACCGGGGGTATGTTGCTGAGAGGGCCCGGCGCACGCGAAGATGAAAGGCTGTACCTTCGTGAGGATGTACAGGTGTATGATGCCCTGGGAGCATTGGGCGAAAAGATCATTCCCGGCTATGACTATTTAGTGCTTTACCAGGACCTTTACACCGTTTACGGCGGCCAGATCGATTGGTTTCACATGATGCGTGGCATTTTTACCTTTACCTCGGAAATGTTTTCCCGCTATTATTTATTTAATGAAGAACCCACAGGCGGATGGGGCTGGGGTATTCATGAAGATTATTTCACATTCGACAAGCATCTGTTGTTTGAGGATGCTTTCGTGCCATGGGAAGACTATGATCACCCGCAGTTTGGTGAAATCCAGATTGGTGGTTTCAAAAAGAACTATATCAGGGTGAATCCCGGTTTTCTCCTGGAACAGGAACTGCACCGCCTGATGGCATTCACATTGTTTCATGCTTACCATACGCCCCGATTGGAGATCGTTGAGCTAAGCGCCCGTGACCTGGGAGGCGGCCTTCGTGAAGTAACGGCTGTAATAGCCAATACCCGCCTGATCCCCACTCACGCCGGGATCGACCTGCGCAACCGTATTGAACGTCCAAACTACGTTAGCCTGGAAGGGGGTAATGTGCTGGCCGGTATGATCGTGCAAAACAGAGATCTCAATGTGGTGGAAGAGCAATTACGCGAGCCCGCCGTTATCGAAGTTGACAACTTTCCTGGCATGAGTACAGTTACCATAAGATGGATCGTTGAAGGCGGTCGAAGATTGTCTGTAACCGTTGACAGTGCCAAAGGCGGTGTGATCAGGAAAGACTTATAACGTCTGTTTTGTAAAATATCATCATCCTGTAACACAACCGGGTTTACGTGATCAGAATAATTGCCAGATACCGCTATAAATAAGTATTGACCCTACAATACCCCCAAGCAACCCCATGATAACCACCGGGATGATATTTTTCTTCAGCAGCTCACCTTCACTTCCGGCCAATCCCACTGTGGCACATGCGGCAATAATATTGTGTACACCTATCATGTTACCTACACCTCCGCCCATGTTTTGAAGGCTCATGGCTATGGTTCTGGAAATTCCCATTTCATCGGCAACAGCATACTGGAACAATGAAAACAGCATGTTTGATACAGCGTTGGAGCCTGCCATGAATGTTCCCAGTGATCCCACAAACGGACTGATCAACGGCCATACACTACCGGTCTTTTCCGCAACATATTGAGCCATGGCCAAAGGCATGCTCAAAAGTTCATCCGGATTATTTCCCGACTGCATCATTAACCTGACCATGGGAACGGCAAAAAACAGTGCAATGGCCGGTCCTCTGATCCGTTGAAACGATTCCGACCATGCTATTTTGACTTGTTTTTTTGTCATCCCGAAAAGGGGTATGGCCACAATGGCGATCAGCATAAACGGGAAAACTCCGGGATTGTATAACGGGTCAATTTCTGTGGTGATGGTGGTGCCGAATAACCCGTCCCATTCAATTTTAACTTGCTGAAGCCAACGGCTTACCGGGAGGTTTCGCAGCCGGGTTATGATCAGTAATGCCCCGATCAACGCGTAGGGAAGCCAGGCTTTTGTGAGTGAGATATTTGCCGGAGCCGCTTTAGGATCTGATTCAATGGCTCCCATCCAGGATGATTTCCATTGCGAACGGTCGGGGAAATCCCATTTTTCTTTGGGGACAAGAAAGCCCGCCCTCGTGGCCGGAATCAGGATCAACATTCCGGTTAATCCTCCAAGGATAGCCGGAAATTCAGGGCCGAGGAAACGAGCAACCAGGGTGTAGGGAACCACAAAACACAATCCGGCAAAGATCGCGTAAGGCCATATCTTCAGTCCTTCGCGAAGACTCCTTTTTTCGCCGAAAAATCGGGTTAGCATCCCTATCATAATGAGGGGGACTAAAATCCCGGGGATCAGGTGCAGAATGGCTGTATAAGTTCCTACCTGGTGTATAAATGCATCGAAGGTCATTCCGCTTTCAGCTACGGCCTGGTTTATTTCAGGCAGGTTCAGTGAGGTACCAACGCCAATAAGGGTGGGGGTGCCCACGGCCCCGAAGGAGACCGCTGTACTATTGGCGATCAGGGCCACCATCACAGCGGCAAGTGCAGGAAAGCCGAGGGAAAGCAACAAGGGTGCCGCCAGCGCTGCCGGCGTGCCAAAGCCCGCAGCACCTTCAATGAAACTGCCAAACAACCAGGCTACGATGATGGCCTGAACACGCTTGTCG
This sequence comes from Bacteroidia bacterium, assembly GCA_007695305.1. GTDB lineage: Bacteria > Bacteroidota > Bacteroidia > Bacteroidales > UBA7960 > PUPG01. Next base: position 486 of record REEA01000102.1, on the reverse strand, counting down.
GGCGAAATACTGACAAATCCCCGGTTGATCACAGCAATGGCTCCACTTTCACGCAAGGTGAATAAAACAGCCAGCGCACCAAAGACGATCAAAAGGATCTTTACGGCGATCACCAGCCCGTTGATTGTAGCCCCTGCAATCCATGGCCACGGCATTCCCCATACAAAGAAAACCAGTATTGTTGTGATGATAAATGACACCGGCATGGCACGTGTAGCCGGCCAGCGAAAACCAACCATCAGGACAAATATGATGAGAATGGGAGTAAATGCCAGTAATGCAAGAAAACCATCTGTCATACCGATTCTTTATTAGTAAGGGTTATGAGAAAATTAAAACAATTACCCTATGGTTTTGTTTAACCTGTATTATTCATGCTTTTAATTCAGGTCAGATGCGAGGCGTCGAAAGCCGCCGACATAGTATTCTATTTCAAGGCTTTCGCAACGAAGCAGATGGCCTGAAGTAAAAGCACTTGAAAAAAGC
>REEA01000031.1 GCA_007695305.1 Bacteroidia bacterium | reverse complement strand
AAAACAAATATAACGCAGAAGTCGGACAATATTGACAGACACTAATTAGACGTTTGCATCTCTATATAAGACTCCGGGATTTTATTTATTTAAGGATTAATGAGCATCGTGATAAGACAATAAACATCACAAAACACATTCAAACCACACCTGCATGAAAAAGACCACAAAACAACAAGGGGCTTTAATGATCAGATTCTATGGCTTTGTGTTTTTTTTATCAATGCTTTTTATGTTGCACTCCTGTGCAGAAGCTCCGGTCTCAGAAAAGGAAAGGATCATTCCCGTCGCAACTGCCAATGTTGAAATGAGAGACCTGTCCACGCGACGGGAAGTGACAGCGCCCGTGGTGGCTTACAAGCGCGTTTACATAACCGCCCTGACCTCCGGCCAGGTAGTGGAGGTCAATTATGAAGAAGGCGAAAAAGTAATGCAGGGTGATGTGATGGCACGGCTTGATACCCGTCGGCAGGCAGCGAGATTGCGGCAAGCCGAAGCCGGACTGAATGAGATCAGGCATCAATACGAAAGAGCTCTCCAACTGTTTGAAAAAGCAGTTATCCCGCGTGCAGAGTTTGAAATAGCTGAGAGGCAGCTGGAGGAGGCTGAAGCGGGTGTGCTCTTTTGGCAAACAGAAACAGATATGGGTATCATCCGTGCACCCATTAATGCAGTGGTATCTGCCAAGCTTGTGGAAACGGGCACCACCGTATCTGAAAATCAACGCCTGTTTACGATCGAAGACCACAACCTGCTGGTTGCACGTCCCGGATTATCTGAAATGGACGTTGCAGGCTTATCGAAGGGTCAGCAGGTGGGGCTGACTTTCGATATTTTTCCCGGACAGGAATTTCAGGGTAGCATCCGACGTATCTTTCCGGCAGCAGACCCCATCACGCGCCTTTTCACCGTCGAGGTAGAGATCGATCAACGGCATCACGCCAAGCTGATCCGGCCGGGGTACCTTGCCCGGGTTCATTTTGTCACCGACAACCGCGAAGAAACGGTTGTAATACCTCCGGAAGCTTTGCCGGACAGTGAAGACGGACCCATTGTGTATGTGATTGAAAACAACATCGCCTACCGGCGGGAGATAAAAACAGGGATCCGCCGCGATGGATGGATCGAAATTACAGAAGGATTGACACCCGGCGAAATGGTTGCAGCAGGAAACCTCGAAGCATTGCAAAACGAATCCAAAGTAGAAATCACCGGCCGGTTTAGAAGATATGGATTTCGATAACGGCCCCCCACAAAACGTCAACAAATAATAGTGAAACGCATTGTAACGGTTTCTTTGACACACAGGAGGATGATGATGGGCAATGAAGAAAAGAGGTTGCGAAGATGCGAGGTTGCGAAGATGCATTCAAAAGACTGAAGACTTGATCATCATACACTGCCATTGGTGCATTGGATCATGCTGAGTGAAAATAATATGTGTCATAATACATCAGGCAATGTCTGAACAACAAACAAAAAATACAACTCCTGCACGCTTCAATTTATCCTCCCTGGCTATCGAGCGACCGGTGGCTACCCTGTCGCTAACCACGGTGGTGATCGTATTGGGCATCTTGTTCATGGGACGACTTCCTGTAAGTCTTTTGCCGGAGGTTGACTATCCGCATATCCGTGTGGTGGTAAACTACCCGGGTGTAACGCCCGAAGTTGTTGAAGAACAGGTAACCCGCGTACTGGAAAGAAACCTTTCCGCAACAGAGAACCTCGCAGAAATGCATGGGCGCGCATCAGAAGGGCGGTCATACATTGAATTATTCTTTGAAGTGGGCACTGATATCGACCTTGCCCTGCAGGATGCTGCAAGACAGCTGGAAAGAGCCCGTGCTGAGCTGCCCCCCGGCACCGATCCACCAAGGCTCATGAAAATGGATCCATCCCAGCAACCTATTTATGAAATGGCCTTCAGCTCCCTGTTATTCTCTTCCGTAGAACTGCGACAGTGGATTGACCAAAGACTTGTACCCCAACTACTGACAGTAAGAGGAACGGGAACCATTGAAGTAGCCGGTGGCCGTGAGCGCGAGATAGATGTGGTTGTTGACCCCGAGCGGCTACGTTCCTATCGGCTAAATATCAATGATATTGCCGATGCACTCGCGTTCCGCAATGTAGATATCGCATCAGGAAATCTTACCTCAGCAGAATATGATGTGCTGGCCCGCACAGAACACCGCTACCGGGACGCCGGGCAGGTCGCGAACACCATCATCATGCTACCCGAAAGCGACAAATATGTGCGCCTGTCCGACCTGGCAAAAGTGACTGACAGCCACAGGGAGCAACGTTTGTTTGCCAGACACAATGCATTGGATGCCGTGCAGGTAACCATCATGAAACAACCCGATGCCAATACAGTAGATGTAATTGACGGGTTAGAGAAAACCATGAGGTCATTGAAAGCATCAGGGTTTATCCCCGCGCATATCAGCCACGACACCATACGCGACGACTCCTTTTTTATCCGGGCATCCCTGCGATCTGTCACGATCGCTGCCATAACCGGCGGACTTCTGGCAATGCTGATCATTTTTCTTTTCCTTGGCAATTTCCGCAAATCGCTGATTATCGGTTTAACATTACCGGTGGCCATCATATCTGCTTTCTTTTTGATGACCATCGCAGAGATCAGCCTGAACGTACTCAGCCTGGGAGGGCTGGCCCTGGGCGTCGGGTTACTGATAGATAGCGGACTTGTTTTGCTGGAGAACATTTCCAGACATCAGCAACAACTAAAAAAAACGCCCCTGCATGCTGCACACGAAGGGGCACGAGAAGTGGTTTCAGCCCTTGTAGCAGGAACCTCCACCAACCTGGCCGCAGTACTCCCCTTTTTACTGCTGACAGGCCTAACAGCACTAATATTCAGAGAACTAATCCTCACAATTGCTTTTGCCATGGTGACAGCGCTTATTGCAGCCCTGGCACTGGTTCCGTCGCTTTATGTGCTTACCACCCAAAAAGAATCCGGAGGGCATAACAAAAAAGGAAAAACAGGTGTCTTGCAAAAAAGTATTCACACATTGAGTGATCGCTATCGTTCCGGAATCCCTGCCTTGATCCGCCAACGGTATCTGTTGCTCCTTACTGCCTCCTTGCTGCTGGCCGGAAGCATCTGGATCATGGGACAAATGGGAAGGGAGTTTTTGCCACCGGTAGATGACGGCAGAATCACCATGAGATTTGTGCTGCCCCTGGGTACTGCCCCCGAACCAACACGCGATGTGGCCATATTGCTTGAAGAGGCCATTACAGAAATGCCACATGTGGCCAATTATTACAGCACATCAGGAGGATATTTCCGCGGAGGACAATTGTCAATACGCGGAGGAATGATCGACATGGTGGTGCAGCTCGTTCCTCTCAATCAACGAAGGGGATACAGCGCAGAAGAATGGGTGAGTGCATTCTCACAAAAAGTGCAAGAACTGAATATTTCCTTTATCCAGGAGAGAATCAGGGGGCCGCGTATTGAAGGACTGCGCACTTCTGTTATTGACGACGATATTTCCGTAGGGGTGGTCGGTGAAGATCTGGATGTATTGGAACAAACAGCCGGGCAAATCATGTTGCGACTGCGAGGTATCGAAGGAATGCGCAACGTACAAATCGGCCGGGAGGAACGTATTCCACAGGTAATTATCAGGCTGGACGATGAGAGGGCTTCCGATATGGGCATTTCTGCTGAAGAGGCCGGCAGGGCGATACGTGCAGCCGTTGACGGGTTGGTCCCTACACGATATGTAACCGGTGGTTTTGAATACAACATTCGGGTACGTATGCCACGCAGCCTCACAGGATCTGCCACAACCCTGGCTAACATGCCGCTGTTCGATGCACAACGAAGGAATGTCAACCTGGGAAGTATTGCCACCTTCCATGAGGAAATGAGTCCCGCACACATCGAACGACTCAACCAAATCCGCATAGTACGGGTAAACGGCACCGTAAATCCGGAAGAAGCAACCGTTGGACAGGTGCAGCAAAGGGTTATGGAGTCACTGAAAAACATGGATATCCCCGAGGGTTACAGCCTGGTGTTTGGTGGCGCAGCAGATGCCATTGCCGAAACCGGACGATCCATGAGAACAGCCATTGTCCTCGCTGTCTTTTTTGTATTTGTCGCCATGGCAGTACAATATGAAAAAGTCTCCAGCCCTTTGGTTATATTGCTAAGCCTGCCCTTTTCCCTTACAGGGGTAGCACTGATGTTGTTTGTTACCGGAACCACCCTTAGTGCACCTGTCTTGCTTGGAATCATTTTCCTGGTGGGAATCCTGGTGAATAATGCCATACTCCTTGTCAGTTTCGCCAATGAAAGGATGAAACAAGGGATGCTTCCGGCAGAAGCAGTAGCAGAGGCAGGTGCCATCAGATTACGTCCTGTTTTGATGACTACACTAACAACCATCTTTGGCATGCTGCCCCTGGCTCTTGCATTAGGTGCCGGAAGTGAGCTGCTTCAACCCCTGGCTCTCACCGTTATCGGCGGATTAATTTTTGGCACCCTGCTAACCCTCTTAATCATACCGGGCGTGTTCATGATTGCATCAGATATCAGGAACAAATTGTAAGAAGCCGTCATTCCTGGCTTCCCATGAAAATATTTCACGTATATTTGCCGGTATAACCACTGTTGACATATGTCCAACAATTGATATGAGGTATCGTGCATGATAAAACGTTAGTGGTAAAAGAACCCAATCGCAACAACTGTGAATCTTTCTAACACAACAATACAAATCATAAAATCACACCCATGAAAAAGACCGTAGTTTTTGTTTTTGCCATTTTGCTGATGGCGGGATGTGCCCCGGCTCCCGAATCAGATGATTACTCACCCATTAATCCGCCTCTTATGGAATCCGTTATTGAACAGCTAACCGAAGAACACGGACCGGACCACGCAGACCGTATCCGTCGGGGAGTTGAACAGGTAGCCGCTCTGTGGCGCTCCGGTGACGGATCAGCAGAGGCCTTTACCACCTTTTGCCTGAATAGCTTCATTGCCGATCAGGATGAGCTGGATGAGGTATTCGACCGGCTGGCACACAATTTTGAACACCTTTACGGTTATCTCAACCGGATCGTACTGGAGTTAAACCGCCAAATTCACGAGGATCGGGGCCCTATACACCGCATCGATCAGATGTTCGGGGCATACAGCCCGGCCGCACATGTGCAGGATGACCTTTATAACAACAAGATCGCTTTCCTGATCGCGCTGAATTTCCCTCACTACACCCTGGAAGAGAAAAATGAGCTGGGTGGCGACTGGACCGACCGCCAGTGGGGTTATGCACGCCTTGGTGATTATTTCACGGCAAGGGTCCCGCCGCGGCTTTTACAGGAGTACAGCCAGGCCAGCAGCGATGTCCGGCTTTACATCTCCGAATACAACAT
>REEA01000168.1 GCA_007695305.1 Bacteroidia bacterium | reverse complement strand
AGCAAATGACACGCTTAACCCATTAATTCCACGCTTCTTTGCACAAAACGCGTGAGTTTTTCACCTTTCAGCAAATTTTTCGCAAGCATGGCGAGGTCTATTATTTGTTTGATTTGCCTGTCGCGCAGATCTTCATCTCCCTCTTCAAGCAAATTGCCAACAAGTTTATGATTTCCATTAACCACCAGCATATAGCTATCCGGCAGGTTACCCATGTAGGACATGCCGCCAAGAGCAGACATGTCTTTCATTCGACGCATAAACTCAGGCTGGGTGATCACCATGGGAGGTTCCGACTCACTGAGGTTCTCAAAACTAACCTGAAAATTGCTGTTACCCAGATTCTTTTCTATCACAGGCTTCAGCTTCTCTTTTTGCTCATCACTCAACTTTGAAGGCAACGCATCCTCTGTTTTTATCAACTTATCAACCACTTCAGCATCAACCCGTGTAAAAGACACATTTTCCAGTTCAGTTTCCAGCATATTCACAAAATGGCTGTCAATGGGCGTATCCAGGATCAGTACATCATAACCTTTTCCTTTCGCGGCCTCAATAAAAGCGTGCTGCTCCTCCTGATTCGATGTATAAAGGTGGACAATCTTTTTGTCCTTATCCGTTTGACGGTCTTTGATATGATTTCCGTATTCATCAAAAGTGAAATATTTTCCTTCTGTGTTTTTCAACAAACAAAACTTTTTGGCGCGCTCCCTGAACTTATCATCGGAAATCATACCATATTCAATGAAAATTTTGATATCATCCCATTTTGATTCAAAATCTTCACGGTTATTTTTGAAAAGCTCCTCAAGTTTGTCCGCCACTTTTTTGGTAATATGTCCACTAATTTTCTTGACATTTGAATCGCTTTGCAAAAAGCTGCGGGACACATTCAATGGGATATCGGGTGAGTCTATCACCCCGTGCAGGAGGGTCAGGAAATCGGGGACAATTCCTTCAACCGAATCGGTAACAAATACCTGGTTGCAATACAGCTGGATTTTATCGCGTTGCACCTCAAAGTTTTGCTTTACTTTGGGAAAATATAAAATTCCGGTAAGGGTAAAAGGATAATCTACATTGAGATGGATATTGAATAGTGGTTCTTCAAAGGTCAGCGGGTATAGCTCCCTGTAAAACTTCTTGTAATCATCATCGGTAAGCTCACTTGGTTTTTGGGTCCAGGCCGGACGGGTATTATTGATCACCCGTGGTTTTTCAACGGTGACATCTTTCTCCTCTCCTTTTTCGTCTTTCTCTTTCCTGGTTTCCTTATCTGTCCCAAATATAATTTCAACCGGCAGAAACTTGGCATACTTCTTCAGCAACTCCAGTATTCTGTGATCTTCCAGAAACTCGGTTGAGTCGTCTGCTATATGGAGTACCACGTCCGTTCCGCGGGCTTTTTTGGGTTTTTCGTTAAGGGTAAACTCAGGTGTTCCAACGCAAGACCATTGCATACCCTTGCTGTTCTTTTTGTATGACTTGGTATGCAACTCAACTTTGGAAGCAACCATGAAAGAGGAATAGAAGCCCAGTCCAAAATGTCCGATTATGGGATTGGCTTCCGATTCGTTTTTGTATTTGCTGATCCACTCCTCAGCACTCGAAAAAGCAATCTGGTTGATATACTTGTCTACCTCTTCTGCTGTCATACCGATGCCTTTGTCGCTAACCGTGATGGTTTTGGCATCTTTGTCAACCTTGACTTCAATGCGCAAATCGCCGAGCTCACCTTTGAACTCTCCTTTGGAAGCCAGGGTTCTAAGTTTTTGTGTGGCATCTACCGCATTGGATATCAATTCGCGGAGAAAAATCTCATGATCAGAATAGAGGAATTTTTTAATGATGGGAAAAATGTTCTCTGTCTGAACATTAATTTTACCTTTCTGCATAATACAAATTATTTTATGAGGATGTTATTGGTTTTTTCAGCTCATAGCCTGGAATCAAAGGGCGTGCCACATGGCAGATGCTGACAAATTGTCTGTTTTGGCTGTGACACACCTATTTTCATCCAGGGCAGATAGTCATCATATAAAAGCATTTTAAATGATGTAAAATACTGGTATTAATTTCTTTATGAAATACCTGGAATACACTCCCGGATGGAAGAATACCTATTTCCCGTGGCAAATATTTCGTATATCCCGTTATTCCTGGTCAAGGGAAATTTCTTCCAGGGTTTTTCCTTTTGTTTCGGTAACAAAGCGCCGGACAAAAAAATATGCAACAACACCGAAAGCGGCATAAAAACCATAGGATACGCCCAGGCCGACAGATGCCAGTAATATTGGAAAAGTAATGGTTACGAGGAAGTTTGCGCCCCATTGTGTTAAACCAGCGACGGCCAGCGCTGCTCCCCTGAATTTGTTGGAAAACATTTCACCAAGCATCACCCACATAATGGGACCCCAGGTAAATGCAAAGAAAGCGATATATAAGTTTGCGGCAAGCAGTGCCATCACTCCACCTTTACCACCCATCTCAATGCCATGTGCTGCATCTTTTGCGCCAACAGCAAAAATAATGGCTAATAAGCCAAGCATCAGGGCCTGCCCGAGAGCACCAATCAGCAAAAGTGGTTTTCGGCCGATGCGCTCAACCAGGTATATGGCCAGGAAAGTAAAGGTAATGTTGACAGCACCGGATATTACATTGGTGAGCAGTGCATCAGCTTCCGTAAAGCCTGCTGCCTGCCAAAGCACTGATCCATAATAAAACACCACATTGATTCCCGTAAATTGCTGCAAGGCAGCCAGCCCCATGCCTATCCAGACAATAGGATGGATACGGTTTGTCTTCTTATTGATGATGTCGGACAGTCTTGGTTTGCGTTCACGAAATACCGTTCTCCTGATCTCCTCCACTTGTTTTTTTGCGAATGCCAAATTGGTAAGGGAAGCCAGCACAGATGTGGCCTTGTCGGTTTTGTTGGCTGCCACCAGGTAACGCGGTGATTCAGGGATAAAGAGCAAACAGATAAAAAATAAAGAGGCGGGAATGATTTCCATCCAAAACATCCACCGCCATGCCTCAAACCCCCGCCAAAGCTCCGCCGAAGCAGTTCCGGCAAGGGAAGCAAGGTTATAGTTGCTGAAAAAGGCAAGGAAAAGACCCAACACAATGGCAAGCTGCTGCAATGATATCAGTCGGCCCCTGATATTGGCCGGGGCAATCTCACTAATATAGGCAGGCGACAGAATACTTGCTGCTCCCACAGCCAAGCCTCCAAGTACCCTGAAGAATACAAATTGTGCAGAACTAACGGAAATTCCTGAACCCCATGCACTGATTATGAAAGCCAAAGCCGCGGCAATCAAAACATATTTGCGCCCAAACTTATCAGCAAAGGTGCCGGCAAAAAATGCACCGGCAGCACAACCCAGTAACATGGAAGCCACATTGAAACCCGTTCCAACCGCGTCAGAATCGAAGGCTTCCTGCAAAGCGCCAACAGTGCCGTTGATCACACCGCTATCGAAACCAAATAAAAAACCCCCAAGGGCAGCCACCACCGACAAAAAAATTACCCGGGGCAAATTGCCCTGCTCAATTGCAAGCGTGTCATTCTGTTGCATGATTGTTTTGTTAAGTTATTGAAAATGTTGATTTTGAAACTAAAAGAATCATTTTGTTTACACGTTGCTAAAATTACGCTTTTTTTCGCTTTTCGCGTTTATACCGGATCGTTTTAATATCTCAGGGCGGTTCAGATACTTAACTTGCATTTGCGGATGAAGCAGGTAGTGCCTCATTATTAAGAACATATCATCCGAAAACAAAAAAATTCAAAAAAAACAACAAAAAAATAGTACTATGTATTGCATGGTACTATTTTTGTAGTATCTTTGCTAAAAAATTCAATGCCTATTATCATGAACCTGGAAAATACAAAAGCACAAATGAGGAAAGGGATACTGGAATTCTGTATCTTAGCCATATTATCGAAGAAAGAGGCCTATGCTTCGGAGCTGATCAGGACATTGAAAGATGCCCGCTTACTTGTGGTTGAGGGGACCGTTTATCCGCTGCTGACAAGGCTGAAAAACGACGGTTTGCTGAAATACCGCTGGGAGGAATCAAGCACCGGGCCGCCGCGCAAATACTATGATATCACGCCATTGGGAAAAGAGTTTCTGGAAGAATTGAAAAAAACCTGGGGACAACTTACTGAGTCTGTTAATCGCGTCACGGCGGAAACATCATCTTAACGACAAAAACAACCATCAAAAATCAGCATCTAAACTTGCATCTAAAAAATATTCAAGCAATTTTACAACCTGAAAAAATGCAACCATATGAAAAAGACAATGACAGTGAATATTGACGGTATCGTATTTCATATTGATGAAGATGCCTATGGCCGGCTGAACCAGTACCTGGAAACGGTTCGCAGGCACTTTGCCCGTGATGAGGGTTGTGATGAGATCATCGCAGGCATTGAGAGCAGGATAGCGGAAGTGTTCAGCGAAAAGAAAAACGACCCGCGCCGGGTGGTTACCATTGAAGATGTGAATGAGGCCATTTTGCAGCTTGGGGAGCCCGCGCAGATCAGCGGGGATGATGAAGGCGGAGAAAAAGATAACACCACCGATGATGGTGGCGAAACGACCGGGGAAGAATATGGCCCCAAAAGATTGTTTCGCGACCCCGACAACAAATATATTGGCGGCGTATGCGGGGGTCTTGGCGCATTTTTCCAAATTGACCCCACCTGGATCAGGGTTTTATTTGTTATCGCCTTTTTCTTTTACTCGGCCGGGTTGATCGTATATCTCATTTTATGGATCGTGATCCCGAAAGCAAGAACCATGAGCGATCGTTTGTCCATGCGGGGAGAAAAGGTGAATATTTCAAACATAGAAAAGTCCATTAAAGAAGACCTTCGGGATATCCGGCGAAATCTGGAAGAGCTTGGCAAAGACAGGGAGTCAAAAAAAAAAGCCTGACGAAAACTGAACCGCCATCGAATCAGAGCCGGGTGGTAAACACCTTTGAGCGTATCATTGACGGGCTATTCCGTGTGGTATCAATTATGGCCGGCATCTTTTTCTCAGTAATTGCCGTAATGGCCATATTGCTTTTTGTTTCTTTACTGACAGGGATAACTCCTCCCTTCTCCAACCTTTTTGACACAACCGGCTGGGTTTCGTTGCAGGAATTTTTACTTAACCGTGTTCCGGGATTGCTGTTGAGTTACATGGCGCTGGCCGGACTGGTGTTCGTGGTGGGAATCCCATTGTTATTGGTACTGGGTTTTGGTCTGAGTTTGATTTTTCATACCGGCGGTATCCACAGATCGTGGAAAATAACAGCTTTTGTTTTTTGGATCATTGGTGTATTTTTACTGTATTTCACATTTTTATCGGGTGTAGTTTATGCTTTGTTTTGATATTTAGACAAACCATAGACTCATTGAACAAAATGACATTCTTATTACTTTTGTAATTGAGTAAGATGATGTGCTTACTCTTTCAATTTATCAGTATCCAATCAGATAATAAGGAAATACGAGATGCCAGGCAAGTCAAACTACACGCAAAAACAGAAAAAAGAAATTCTGGAAGATTACCGGATTGCACATGAAAGCAGGCAGGCAAGCCTTCTTGGTCGCAGGGAGGTTTTGACAGGCAAGGCCAAGTTTGGTATCTTCGGAGATGGCAAGGAGGTTCCCCAGCTTGCCATGGCGAAAGTTTTCCGTGAAGGTGACTGGAGAAGTGGATATTACCGTGATCAAACCTTTATGATTGCTACGGGTATGTTGAGTCTTGAAGGTTTTTTTGCGCAATTGTACGGCGATACTGATTTGGATGCCAATCCCGATAATGGCGGCCGTATGATGAACAACCACTTTGCCACCCGGAGCCTTGATGCTGATGGACAGTGGAAAAACCTTGTGAAGCAAAAAAATTCATCGGCCGATATTTCTCCCACTGCCGGCCAGATGCCACGCGCCCTGGGTCTTGCCCTGGCCTCCAAAGTGTATCGTGAAGAAGCGGGTTTAAAAAACCACCGGCAATTCAGCAACAATGGCGATGAGGTAGCTTTTGCCACCATTGGGGATGCGAGTACCAGTGAAGGTCATTTTTTTGAGACGCTCAATGCAGCCGCCGTACTCAAGGTGCCACTGGCTGTTTCTGTATGGGATGATGGTTATGGAATCAGCGTTCCGATTGAATATCAGACCACCAAGAGCAGTATTTCGGAAGCCCTCAGTGGGTTTGAAAAGAGCCGGAAAGACCATACCGGAATCCGCATATATACCGGGAAAGCCTGGGATTATGAAGGCCTGATTGAAATGTACAGAAAGGGCGTGGATCAGTGCCGCAAAGAGCACATACCCGCGTTGTTTCACATTACTGAAGTTACCCAGCCACAGGGTCATTCGACAAGCGGATCACACGAACGCTATAAGTCGGAGGAGCGTCTTCAATGGGAAAGGGAAAATGATTGCAACGTGCGGATGCGTGAGTGGATCCTCAAGAATAAGATTGCCGAAGCAAAAGATCTTGATGAGATCGAAAAGCAGGCCGCACAGCGGGTAAAGGAAGCACGGCGCGCAGCATGGAACAATTTCCAGAAACCCTTACTGGAGCGCAGAGACGACTTCATCAAGAAAGTAAATATTTCAACCTGCAGGTGTTTACAGGTGAACAAGATAGACAAACTACTGCAGGAGCTCGCACGAATTGGGGAGCCAACCCGCAAAGACATCATCTCAACGGGCAAAAAAATCCTGCGTTTGATCTGCAACACCTGTACTCCCGGTGAATCCACACTGAAGCGGATCGTGACACAATGGCTGGAAGAGGAGTTTGCTGACAACCAACGCAGATATTCTTCACATCTTTACAGCGAGTCATCACTTTCGCCATTGAAGATCAAAGAGGTGGCACCCGAATATGCAGAAGATGCCCCCATGGTAAACGGGCGCGAAATCCTGGTGGCAAACAATGACTACATTTTTTCCAATTACCCGGAAGCGTTGATTTTCGGAGAAGATGTAGGTCATATTGGTGGGGTAAACCAAACCCTTGAGGGACTTCAGAAGAAATTCGGCAAGTTGCGTATCAGCGATACCGGCATCAGGGAGGCCACCATCATTGGACAGGGTTTGGGTATGGCCATGCGCGGTTTGCGCCCCATCGCGGAAATCCAGTACTTCGACTATCTGCTGTTTGGGTTGCAGGTGATCAGCGACGATCTGGCTACTCTCCATTACCGGACGACGGGCGGTCAAAAGGCGCCGATGATCATCAGCACGCGCGGACATCGTTTGGAAGGGATCTGGCACTCCGGAAGCCCGTTAAGCATGGTGATCAATTCCATCAGGGGGGTGCATGTGCTGGTTCCAAGGAACATGACGCAGGCAGCCGGTTTTTACAACACCATGCTGCAGTCGGACGATCCCGCGCTCATCATCGAGCCGCTCAATGCTTACCGGCTAAAGGAAAAGATGCCTTCCAACATCGGGAAGTTCACCGTACCACTTGGCAAACCGGAAATCATACATGCCGGTTCTGATGTCACCCTGGTAACCTATGGCTCTTGTGTACGGATCGCTCAGGATGCAGTCCGGCAGCTGAAAGATTTCAACATCTCCGTGGAGCTTATCGACGTTCAGTCGCTGCTGCCCTTCGACATCCATCACACCATCGTGGAATCACTGAAGAAAACCAATAAAATTGTGTTTTTTGATGAAGATGTACCGGGTGGTGCCACATCCTACATGATGCAAAAAGTACTGGAAGAGCAAAAGGGTTACAGATACCTTGATGCCGGACCGGCCACCGTTACTTCACAGGATCATCGTGCCGCCTACAGCACCGATGGTGATTATTTTTCAAATCCCAACGCTGAAGATGTTTTTGAAAAGATATACCTGATGATGCACGAATACAATCCGGCGGCTTACCCAAAGATATTCTGATTAAACCTGAAGCCTGATCCGGCATTATTATCCGCCAAAACAAGCATTATTTGCTAACCAAAAACAGCCACTGCACAACCTGGTACAGTGGTGGTTTTATATGTGAAGCCGTTTCCTAATAGTTTTCCGCCAGCTCTTCGAACCAGGCTTGCGGATGAAGACAGGCAGGGCAGTTTTTCAAGGCTTTTTGTCCCTCGTAAATATATCCGCACTTGATACAGAACCATTGCGTTTTTTCCGGGCGCTGAAAGACCGTACCTTCTTTTACGCGGCTCAGCAGTTTCAGGTATCTCTCTTCGTGGTGCTTTTCCACCTGGGCCACCAGTTTAAAGGAAGTGGCCACACGTTTGAATCCCTCTTCCTCAGCTATCCTTGCAAACTCCGGATATAATTCAACCCATTCTTCATTTTCACCGGCAGCGGCAGAAACAAGGTTTTCGGCTGTGGTGCCAACCTTGCCCGCGGGATATGCTGCTGTTATCTCCACCTTGCCGCCCTCCAGGTATTTGTAAAACGTTTTCGCATGGATTTTCTCATGGTCGGCTGTTTGCCGGAAAATGGCGGCAATCTGCTCGTATCCCTCTAAACTGGCAACCTTGGCATACATTTCGTAACGGCGGGCAGCCTGGGATTCGCCCGCAAATGCCTTCAGCAGGTTCTGCTCCGTTTTTGTTCCTTTGATAGATTGTTCGTTCATGTTTTCCCCTTTCAAATGATGTTTTTATCTTTTAGATGCTGTATTTTGAGCATCTCTTTACGGGATGATTACCCAAACCCTGAAAACAAATGTAGTGGTTTTTGCAGATCAAAGCCTGCGAAAGGGGCAATTTATAATCAGATTAAATCAGGATAGGGGGAAATCAAATTCATTACTCGCTGCGCTTTTTTATGATGATGACATCCTGAAAATCCATGCATTTATCGCGTGGATTGCCAGCCCACCATCCCGGGTAAAACTGATCTGCTATCAGGCCGGCACTTTCCATCATTTCGATTGCGAAATCATGGCGATAAGCGATATTGGCATTTTTAACCTGCTTGTTATGAAGAAAGTAATTGTCGTAACGAAAAGGAAAGAATGGGTTTTCTGATTGCTCCAGATACTTTTCAGAGGTCTCTGTAATCAGAAAAAAAGTGGCAAAACAATGTGCGTCTTTTTTCATTATACGGCCAATTTCCATCAGGTAGTTTTTTACTTCTCCGGCCTGCATATGGGTAAAAACCGAGGTTAGAACCACGAGGTCAAAGCTATTGTCATCATAAGGGAAGCGCAGATTGGCTGCATCCCGGTCACTTTCCAGGTTATAAAGGTCGTTGAGGAGGGGCATCCAGGTAAACTGAAAATGGGGAAATTCCCGGTAGTGTTTTCTGCACCAGTCGATTCCATCTTTAACGATGTCAAAACCTTCATATCGACCGCTTTCATTCAGGTAAGTGGTTAATGGTCTGGCAATTCGCCCGATGCCACAGCCAATGTCCAACACATGGTGGTGGGGCTTCAGGCTGCAATGGCGGATAAACAGATCCAGGAAGTTATTTCCTATTGCAACAAAGTTGCCTTGCCCGGTAAATATTCTTCCCCGTGGTGGTACAAGGGGTGGTCTTTTATTTGACAATCTTTCATAAACATCGGCCGGAAGGTAAAAAAGCCTTCTGGCCAGGCGGCGTTGCCCGGGTCGTAAACGGTAATATACTTTTCGCAGGATATCCATCATGCACTTACCCGGAGGTGAGTTTGTTTGCCAGGTATTTTTTGAGGTTCATCAGGGGTTTTAGAGGTAAACAATGTGAGGGGCGACATCAAACGACCGCCAGTCTTTGCAGTATTCCGGCGCCTTTTCTGATGAGTATTTGTTTCCGGTCGGCACCTGTTGAGATGATATCAACGGGAACTTGCACGTAGTCCTCGATCAGGGACACATAATCAAGCAGGGCTGCCGGCAGTTGTTCAAAAGATTCCACACTGTCCAGCGAGTTATTCCATCCTTGCAATTCTTTGTATACGGGGTTCAGAGATTCCTGTTCGAGGGTTAGTGGGAAGATGTTTTGTTCTTCGCCATCGATCTGATAACCTGTGCACACCTTGATTACGTCCAGTTGGTTTAATACATCTGCTTTTGTCATGATGAGCCGGCTGACGCCATTGATCATCACGGCATATTTCAATGCAGGGAGGTCGAGCCAACCGCATCTTCTGGGTCTTCCGGTGGTAGAGCCATACTCATTTCCTCGTTCACGCAGGTGGTCAGCGTCCTTTCCAATGAGTTCTGTGGGGAATGGCCCTCCTCCTACCCTCGTACAATAGGCTTTAAAAACGCCAAACACTTCTCCGATGCGTGATGGTGCTAGTCCAAGCCCTATACATGCTCCGGCGGTTATTGTATTTGATGAGGTTACATATGGATAGGAGCCAAAGTCAATATCAAGAAGGGTTCCCTGTGCTCCTTCAGCAAGTACCCTGGCGCCTTTGTCAAGGGTTTCGTTTATAAAGACTTCACTTTGCACCCTGGGAATGGATTTCAGGCGTTCCAGTCCGCGGAACCACTCTTGTTCATATTCTTCAAAGGTCAGGCTGTCAAGTTTTAAGTCGGACAGGCTATAGCCAAGGCTTTCGGCCAGGCGAAGGTGTTCGGTTTTCAGGGCTTCATATTTTTTAATGAAGTTATCGGTTGCGGTATCGGCGAGGCGCAATCCGGTGCGGGCTACTTTATCGGTATAGGTGGGGCCGATTCCCTTCAGGGTGCTGCCGATCCGTAGCTTTCCTTTTTTATTTTCCAGGGCTGCATCCAAAAGCCGGTGAGAAGGCAGGATCAGGTGTGCCTTACCGCAGATAAACAGAGACTCCTGTAATACATCGGGAGGAATATTCAGCTGGTCGAGTTCTTTATTGATAATAAAGGGGTCGAGAACAACCCCGTTACCAACCACGTTCACACATCCGCTGTGAAAGATGCCGGAGGGTATGGTGTGCAAAATGTACTTCTTGCCTTCAAATACAAGCGTATGCCCTGCATTGGGGCCACCCTGGAAACGGGCGACTACCTTGTAATGAGGTGTGAGCACATCAACGATTTTTCCTTTGCCTTCATCACCCCATTGAAGACCCAGCAGCACATCTGCTTTATTCACTTCTTTCATGTTATTGGATTTTTTGATTGGTTTCTCACGCCAAAAATACCATATTTTGCAGATAATACAAATAATTGTTTGGTTTCACAAATTACTTGAAACACCATTGATCAGATGAGACTCAGAAAATCCCGGTAAAGAATGGAGAATGTAAAGCGCGCAGAATAAAGATTTTGGTCAGTTTGTGTGTTGACAGTTTTGGCAAAGACCAAAAAAGGCAAATGAACGATGAGAAACTTCAAAGTTCATCAACTCTGAAACTGAGTTTTGGATTTCCTGTAAGCGGGGATCACAGAACTCGTAAACCTTTCCGCATTCAGAACAAACCATATGATCGTGTTGACGGTATTTGTATGATTTTTCGAATTGTGCTACATTTTTACCAAACTGATGCTTTACTACAAGGTTGCAGTTGAGGAGGAGTTCTATGGTATTATATAAAGTGGCACGACTTACCCTGTATTTATTGTTTTTCATTCTGATGTACAATGATTCAACATCAAAATGCCCATCGGTAAGGTATATTTCCCGTAAAATCGTAAAACGCTCGGGAGTTTTCCTGTGCCCATTGTTTTCGAGATAGGCCGAAAAAATGTTTTTTACGGTATCCAGAACTTCGCTATTGTTATCTTGATCCTTCATTTGCTCCGTAATTTAATGACGAACAAACACGGTGGTAAAGATAAGAAAATTATTTTTATTTGAATTCTTTATAAATAAAATGATTATAAACTAAAAATCAATATACTAAGACTCCGGTTCCAGTTTCCCTATCCTGGTTACTTTCTGGATTCCCCTAATCTTTTTCAGTTTTTTGATGAGGTTTTTTAAATGTTGTGTGTCATGGATGTACAGCATGAGTTCACCCTGGAAAGTGCCATCGTGTGTATCGATGTGGATATTCCTGATGTTCACATTGTACTCACTGGAAATTGTATTGGTGATGTCCTGCAGCAGTCCAACTTCATCAATGCCACTCAGTCGCAATCCGGCAAGGAATGCGATACTTTGGCTTGTCATCCATTTTGCTTTGACGACCCTGTATGCATATTTTGACAGCAGCTGAACAGCATTGGGGCAACTGTTCCGGTGAATTTTGATGCCGTCCTGTATGGTTACAAAACCGAATACATCATCACCGGGGATTGGGTTACAACACGGGGAGACTGTATAGCTGAGGTTTTCCAGATTATCGCCAATGAGAAGGGTATCCGGTTTTTCCTTCATTTGCTGGCGTATGGGGTCTTTGGGGGGCTCTTTGGGTTGCTGGCTTTCTCTCTGCCGTCCAAAAGGGTTACGGATATAGCTCAATATACCTCCGCCTTCCTGTTCGGAGACATAGGCCTTTAGTTCCTTCTGCCCGATTTTCCCGATGGCTACTTCATAATAGAGATCAAGTGGAGCCGGCAACTTGAAATGGTCGAGCAGTTTTTGGATATTTTCGGGGGTGAACTCAATTTTGAATTGTTTCAGTTTTCTTTCCAGTATTTCTTTACCGTCCTCTGCCTGGTTTTTTCTTTGTTCTTTCAGTGCCGCTTTGATCTTTCCTTTTGCTCGTGCAGTGGTTACATAATTTAGCCAGTCGGGTTTGGGGTATTGTTTTTTACTGGTAATGATTTCCACCTGGTCACCGCTTTTGAGGGCATGACTCAGGGGGACGAGCTTATGATTTACTTTGGCTCCCAGGCAGTTGTCTCCTACTTGCGTATGTATGCTATAGGCAAAGTCCAACGCGGTGGAACCCAGGGGCAGAGTACGTAATTCACCTTTGGGTGTAAATACAATGATTTCGTCGGAAAACAGGTTTAGTTTAAAATCATCGATAAAATCGAGTGCATCTGTTTCAGCGCTTTTAAGAATTTCCCTGATTCTTCGCAGCCATTTGTCAATACCACTTTCGCCTGTTGCGGACTCCTTGTATTTCCAGTGCGCGGCATATCCTTTTTCTGCCACCTCATCCATCCTGGCGGTTCGGATTTGCACCTCCACCCATTTCCCCTGCCGGCTCATCACGGTGGTATGCAGCGATTCATACCCATTGGCTTTTGGCGTGGATATCCAGTCGCGCAAACGGTCGGGATTGGGTTGATAGATATCAGTAACCAGGGAATAGGCTTTCCAGCAGTCAGCTTTTTCACGGTAGTATGGGGTATTGAGAATGATCCGGATGGCGAAAATATCGTACACTTCCTCAAAGGGTACTTCTTTATTCTTCATTTTGCCCCAGATGGAACTGACTGATTTGGTTCGTGCCAGTATATTAAAATCCAGGTCTTCCTTTTGCAGTGATTTCCGAATGGGTTTGGTAAACGCCTGGATAAACCGTGAACGCTCTTCCCTTGTGTCGGCAAGTTTTTGCTGGATGGTCTGGTAAACTTCCGGTTCGGTATATTTTAAGGCAAGGTCTTCAAGTTCGCTCTTGATGGCGTGGAATCCAAGTCTGTGAGCCAGAGGGGCGAAGAGATAGAGGGTTTCGTTGGCTACCTTCAGCTGTTTTTTCGGAGGGAGCGAGTCAAGGGTCCTCATATTGTGCAGGCGGTCGGCCAGCTTGATAAGGATCACCCGCACATCATCCGACAGGGTAAGCAACATCTTCCGGAAGTTTTCGGCCTGGATGGATGTTGTTTGGTCAAAGATGCCGGATATTTTTGTGAGGCCGTCGATGATGCGCGACACCTCTTCATCAAAATATTCGGAAATATCTTCAAGGGTATAGTCGGTATCCTCGACCACATCGTGCAGCAGTGAACACACGACACTGGTAGCGCCCAGTCCGATTTCTTCCACCACGATTTTAGCTACGGCGATGGGATGATAGATGTAAGGTTCTCCGCTTTTTCTCCTGTGTTCTATATGGGCTTTGGCTGCAAAGTCAAAAGCCTGCCTGATACGTTTACGGTCTTCCTTTCTGATGGTAGGCCGGCAAACGTTCAGCAGCGAACGATAACGCTTCAGTATTTCCGTACGCTCTTTTGCGAGGGCAGCTTCATCCATGGTGTTTCTATCCCATTATTGACAATATACAAAGATACTCAAATTTGAGCCTGTGTTTAAGACACCGGTTGCATATTCATGCAACTACCAGGCAAACAGCGGGAACCCCTCCATTAGGGTGTTCACCTTTTTGCGCACACCTGCAATCACTTCTTCGTTGTCAATATTTGAAATCACTTCATCAATGAAATCAACAATTTGTACCACATGTTCTTCCCTGAGACCCCGGGTGGTAACGGCGGGTGTGCCGATACGGATACCTGAGGTTTGGAATGGCGAACGGCTATCGAAAGGAACCATGTTTTTATTGATGGTGATGTCGGCTACTACCAGCGTATTTTCAACCTTTTTCCCTGTTATATCCGGGAATTTGGAGCGCAGGTCAATCAACATTAAATGGTTATCGGTACCGTTTGATGTTACATGATAGCCTTTCCCCACGAATGCATCTGCCATGGCTTTGGCATTCTTCATCACCTGTATCCCGTATTCGCGGAATGATGGCTTGAGTGCTTCTCCAAAAGCGACGGCTTTGGCGGCAATCACGTGTTCGAGGGGTCCGCCCTGCGTACCGGGGAAAACAGCACTGTCGAGCACCGCCGACATCATCTTGATCTGGCCTTTTGGTGTTTTGATACCCCAGGGATTTTCGAAGTCTTTGCCAATCAGTATCAGCCCACCCCGGGGCCCCCGCAGTGTTTTATGGGTGGTGGTAGTGATGATATGACAATGTGGCAAGGGGTCGTTCAGCAAATTAGCGGCTATCAGCCCTGCCGGATGTGCGATGTCTGCCAGCAGAACTGCACCCACCTTGTCAGCAATAGCACGCATGCGGGCATAATCCCAGTCGCGCGGGTAGGCAGAAGCACCGGCAATGATCATTTTTGGCTTTTCTTTCAGCGCAATCCGTTCCATCTCATCATAATCGATGGTACCTGTATCCTCTTTAACGGCATATGCTACCGGCCTGTAGAGTATCCCCGACAAGTTGACCGGCGCCCCATGAGAAAGATGGCCACCGTGACTGAGGTCAAGTCCCATAAAGGTATCACCGGGCTCCAGACAGGCCAGAAACACAGCAGCGTTGGCTTGTGCACCACTGTGGGGCTGCACATTGGCCCACTCTGCACCGAACAACTCTTTTGCCCTGTCGATAGCGAGTTGTTCCGTCTGATCAACGATCTGGCAACCACCATAATACCTGCGCCCGGGATATCCCTCCGCATATTTATTGGTCAGCACACTACCCGTAGCAGCCATCACGTGTTCACTGGCAAAGTTCTCCGAAGCAATCAACTCAACACCGTGCAACTGACGCTGATACTCCTGTTCTATCAAATCAAATACTTTGTGGTCTTTTTCCATAATATCCAAGGTGTTTATGTTTTGTTGTTGACTTTATTGACAGACTTTATTTAGTCTTCCTTTAAGAAATCCCAAAATTACATATATTTTAACAATCTCCGAAACAGGAATGTTCCGCGAATTTGGTATTTTTACCCCGAAAAATATGGATTTTGGTTTAATTAAGACACACTATGAAAAAACGATGCTTTATTGTCCTGATGATGGTGATCCCTTTTACAGGAATTACCGCTGAAAAAATTGTTATTTCCCGTTGGCTTTCAACACCGGCTCTTGAAGTACATTATCCACTCTTTCATGACGTTCCGAATGTGGAAGGCAATGCATTTTCTGACCGACAGCTGTTGCTTTTTGACCACATGGATCTGAGTGATTATTATCCTGAACAAGGGAAGCCCCTGACCTGGATCAACGGGCAAAAATTGCAGTGGGATGCAGCGTTTACCGATGCCGGGGGTTTCATAAGCATTACAGGACAGGATCCTGGCAACCGGCCGGAAGTCGCTTACCTGGCCACTTACATCCGGGCAGACCGGTGGATGAAAGCCTCCCTTGAGCTGAAAAGCCCATGGATGTTTGAAGCCTGGCTAAACGGCAAAAAGATCGGCACCAAGTCATCCATCGAATCCAAAAAAGAAAAAGAAAACAATAACGATCCGGATGATGAAACCGGCACACCTGAAAACACGGAGCCGGGTGATCAACGGTCGGATTACGGAAGGATCAGGCACTCCATAGAATTAACCCGCGGTACGCATTTATTGGTTATCAAAATGCTACGGACACCCATTGAAGGCATGCCGTGGGAGTTTGCGGGCAACATCATTCCGGAAGACCCTTTTGGTCCGAACGATTTTTCCATTGCAAGTACCCCTGAAACCATCAAGGATATTTTTCATTTTATGGATGGTGTGAAGGTAACCGGCGTTCGTCCCTCACCCGACGGTCAAATGTATGCAGTGGGTTACCGTCGTTCGCTGCCTCCTTCGAACCGTTCCGAAACATGGACAGATATCCGGAGGTTTTCCGACGGCAGCCTGGTACACTCATTCCGTCATTCAAGCGTAGCACGTCTTACCTGGTTACCCGCGAGCAATGCCGTTTCCTACACCTCCGCGCATGATGGCAAAACGACCATTCACCGGCATCACATGGAAACAGGTGAAAAGGAAGTTATACTGGAAGATATTTCCGATTTCGCCGGCTTCCGCTGGTCGCCCGACGAAAGTTACCTGATTTATTGGATCCGGGAGGAAGGTAGCGGTACAGATGCTACCATGCGCCATATCCTTGGCATGCAGGACCGCCAGGCACATTTCCGGCATCGTACATTCTTGTACAAACTGGACGTGGAGTCAGGCATCCGGACGAGGCTTACCCATGGCAACCTTAGCACCAATCTGCACGACATCAGTCCGGACGGGAAACAACTGATTTTCAGCCAAACGCGTCCTGACTACCTTGAAAGGCCATACATGAAGCATGATATTTTCCTGCTAAATCTGGAGCAACTTACCGTTGATACCTTGTTTGCCGACAAAAGGTGGTCGGTAAGCTTACGCTTTTCGCCTGACGGCCGATCTCTGCTGGCCACCGGAGGACCTTCGGCCTTCAACCGTGCAGGTGAAAACATCCCTGAGGGTATGATCGCGAACACTTATGATACGCAGGCTTACATTATTTCTTTGGATGATCTGGCCGTCAAACCTATAACTCTTGACTTTGACCCATCGGTGGTATCTGTTTACTGGCATACCACCGACAACCACATATACCTGATCGCAGAGGAAAAGGATTACAGGAGGTTATTCAGGTATGACACAGGTCGTGACCGGTTTGAAAGGATTGAAACCGGAACTGATTTCCTGTCGTCCATTCATTTTGCGGCCGGCGGACGGACAGCAACCTATATTGGTAACCGGACAAGCAGTCCTCCCCGGGCTTACAGTATGAACCTGAGGAACAATCGTTATGAGGTGCTGGAAGATCCTGATGCAGAAAGGTACCGCCATGTGGTATTTGGAGAGGTTTATGATTGGACGTTCACTGCTTCCAGCGGTGTTACTGTTGATGGCAGGGTTTATCTTCCGCCCGGTTTTGATCCGGAAGAGAAATATCCTGTGATCGTTTATCAGTATGGTGGTACCAATCCGGTGGGGCGGACTTTCGGACACCGTTATCCCTTCAACTTGTGGGCCGGCAATGGATACGTGGTTTATATATTGCAACCCAGTGGTGCCACGGGATACGGCCAGGCTTTTTCTGCTGCCCATGTTAACAATTGGGGCATCACTGTTGTTGATGAAATCATTGAAGGCACGCAACAATTTCTTGAGGCCCATCCATTTGCCGATCCGGAGAGGGTTGGTATAGCCGGTGCCTCCTATGGCGGGTTTATGACCATGCTGGTGCTAACCCACACCGATATGTTCAGAACAGGCATTTCCCATGCGGGCATCAGCAATATTGCTTCATATTGGGGTGAGGGTTACTGGGGTTACAGTTACAGCGCCGAAGCAACCGCTTACAGTTTTCCATGGAACAGCAGAGAGATCTATGTCGACCAAAGTCCTCTGTTCAGAGCGCACAATGTGAATACACCTCTCTTGCTGGTCACCGGCGACGGTGATACCAATGTGCCTCCCGGGGAGAGCATACAGATGTATACCGCGCTAAAGTTGCTCGGCCGGCCGGTGGAATTGATCCTTGTAGAGGGTGAAAACCATCATATTATCACTTACAACCGTCGCCTGGAGTGGCATAACGCCATCATGGCCTGGTGGGATAAGCACCTCAAAGATCAGCCCGAATGGTGGAACGACCAGTTTCCAAAGAAAAACTGGTAATTTACAGGTTAAATGTTTGTTATTTGTGAACAGACAATTGGATGATTTCCATAATATTACTACTTTTATGGGTTGGTTATATTTGTGAATGTTTTTTTAGCCGCAGGCAGTGGGTCATAAGGTTTTTGCTCGTAGTCCTTTAGAGTTAGCAAATATACGTATTGATCTTGGTGTGCTTAAAATATTTTGCGGTCTTCGCGAGGGGAAAAATGTTCCACGCTAAGGCCGCAAAAGTTAAAACACGCAAAAAACGCTAAGAAAAAGGAGCAAAAGAGTGAGGAAGCGAATGAGAGAGAATGAGAAAATGTGAGCGTACAATAAGAGATGAGTGTTTTGAGCCGGCAAGGAGAGTTTTGTTAACAGGAAGAAAACAGTTTAACAACATATGACTCAACAAGCAAGTTATACGAGGATTGTTATTTAAACAGGAGGATATTTATGAAAGCATTGGTTATTCATCAGTTTGGCGGGCCGGAGGTTTTGCAGCTGGAAGATGTGGCTTTGCCCATGCCTGGCAGCGGTGAGGTATTGGTCAGGGTACATGCAGCCGGCATCAATCCGGTTGATTACAAGATTCGCAATGGATCTTTGAAGTTTATCACAGGCAAAAAGTTTCCCAGGATCCTCGGTGGAGATGTTGCCGGTGTGGTTGAACAGGCCGGGAAAAAATCACCATTTAAGCCGGGTGACAAGGTATTCGCCATGCTTTCTTTTAAAGGCGGCGGTTATAGTGAATTTGTAACGGTTAAGGAAGATCATTTATGCCATATCCCTGAAAGCACAAGCATGAAAGATGCTGCGGCCACCCCGCTGGCGGCGCTCACGGCGCTTCAGGCTTTCCGGAAAGGCGGTGACATCAGTGAGGGTGATAAGGTGTTGATCAATGGTGCATCAGGCGGAGTTGGATCCTTTGCCGTTCAGATTGCCAAAGCAATGGGTGCCATCGTAACCGCTGTTTCCAGTACCCGGAATCAGGATTTTGTTTACAGCCTTGGCGCCGACCGTGTAATCGATTATACCCGGGAGGATTTTACAAAGCTTCCTGAAAAGTTTCATATTGTTTTTGATGCTGTGGCAAAGAGCTCATTCTGGAAGTGCCGGCATTTGCTGAGAAAAAGCGGAACTTACGTGACCACAGTTCCCAACAAAGCTCTATTCTGGCATGCCGGTCTGAACTTTCTCCGCGGGAAAAAAGCCACGTTTATCATGGCAAAACCTTCCGGAGACGATCTGGCCATTATTGCAGACTGGATGATGAGGGGTCTTGTGAAACCTTATATTCAGCAAAGCTTTTTGTTGTCAGAAGGAGCTAAAGCCCACGAACTTATAGAAACAGAAAGGGTTAGAGGGAAAATTGTATTTCACGTGATTTGATTCAGACGGCCTGAATTTGTCCTTTGATGATCACCCAAATGGTAAGCAGGATAATCTTGACATCCATGTTAAAGGACCAGTTTTCAATATATTTTACATCGTATTTCACACGATTGCGGATATCTGCTTTGTTGATGATGGGTCCCCTGTAGCCATTCACTTGCGCTAAACCGGTGATACCGGGTTTTACGGTATGACGGAGCATAAAGCGATTAACGAGTTTCCGGTATTCTTCCGTATGCTTTAACATGTGGGGTCTGGGGCCAACCACCGACATTTCCCCGCGGAGTACGTTGACAAACTGCGGCAGTTCATCGAGGCTGAAACGCCGCAGAAACCTTCCCACTTTCGTTACTCTCGTATCATTGGGCAGTGCCTGGGTTCGGTCGGCATCAATATTTTTACGCATGGTGCGGTATTTCAGACAGTAAAAAACACCGCCATCAATACAAGTCCGTTTTTGCCGGAAAAAAACACCTTCGTTTTTATTAAACAGCGATAAAAAATACAGAACAGGTGTCATCCAAGACAAGATAAAGACCATGATGATCAAGGAGAATACCACATCAAATGTCCTTTTCAACAAACGGTTGTACCAATAGCTCAGCGGGCCCTGGTGGATCTGAACAACCGGGATGGTACCATACTGTATCAGCTCGGCTGTTTTGTAAGAAAAGTTACCAAGGTCGGGAACGATCCTTACCCTGACAGGGAAATCTGCCAGTGTTGTGCTGATACCCTGAAACACCTTGTATGGAACCCTTTGCAGGGCAATATATATTTCATCTACATGGTGCTTTGCAATCAATTCTTTTAATTGCCCCCAGTGCCCGATCACATCCAGTTCAGGATTAGCCTTCTCATCAATGAAGCCGGCAAATCTGTATCCATGCCACTTGTTTGTCATGAAATAGTTTTTGAGCTCCCTGGTTCGCTGGGTGTCGCCAAGGATCAGCACGTTCTTGTAGTTAAATCCCCACTTCCTGTAATAAAGGAAAGCATAATACAGGCTGAACTTCCATCCGATCAGCAAAGCAAAAAATACCACAAATAAAAACCCTATATCGTCGCGGGCATAATAGGCAAGGGGTACCACTTGAAAATACATCAAAAAGAGAAAGAAGAAAAACACGATGATTTTGATGTATGCAAAAAGGATTGATTTTTTATGGGTATTCCTGTTGATGGTATGCGCCCCGAAAACCACCACCAAAACTGCCCAGCATATATTCAAATAAATATAGAACAACATGTGCCAGGGACTGAAACAATCGGGGGCATCCTGGGTAAGGCAGAAAGCAACCACAAACAAAAGGTTGAGGATAATAAAATCGCCTGTGAGTGACACAAGCGGGATATACCTGGAATATTTCAGTGGCAAGGGTTACTGTTTTTGATTATCAATCTGTAAAAGTATAAAAAAATAATGGAAGTTTTCTTTCTGAAAAAGAATGCCAAATCGACCTTGTTTTTAAAAATAGCACTTGGATATTTTAAGAATTATTAAGATATTGTAGGGTTCAATTTTTAATCAAAAATAATTTATCTGACAAAGTATTAATATAAAATTTATTACGATGTACATCATTCCATTGCTTATCCTCATGACTTTTACCGTTAATCCTGTTGACAGTTTATACGGGGAGTTGGAGAGACAACCCGCTAATGCCGGGCTTTTAAATGAGATAGCGGCAATATTGGTTTTTTCTTCACCTGCTGAAGCAGATTCAATGGCAATGATCGCGCTCGACATTGCGCAAAGAGACCATAACCTGGAAGAAAAAGCCCGTGCAGCGGCTAATATCAGCAATGCTGCATTTGAGATGATGCAATTTCGCCGGGTATTGGAATATTCGGAAATGGCGGCCGGGTTTTACCGTGAACTGGAAAACCCGATAGAAGCAGGTCGCTACATGAATGATGCCGCCCTTGCATCGATTCATCTTGGGATGCTTGATAACGCCATGGCCAAGTATCGCGAAACAGTTGACATGTTGATAGAGTTGCGGGCTGACAGGTATCTTACTTCTGTGCTTGCCAATATGGGGAGGATTTACAGGAGATGGGGCATGTATGACAGTGCAAAATACGTAATACAGTGGTCTATTGACCTGATGCAGGAACATGGTATTGAAGCCGAAATTTCGGCTGCCTATACCACACTGGGTATAGTATTCCGTAACACGGGTGATTATGACCAGGCTCTTCATTATTATAATAAAGCACTTGAAGTTGCAGAAGCATTTAACGACAGCATGACGGTTGCCACCAATTACAGCAATATTGCCGTACTGTATGCCCAGTTGGATAATACACACATGGCAAAGGAGTATTTTTATCTTGCTTTGCAATATTTTGAATCATTGAACAGATTTGACAGAATCGAAGCTGTAAAAGGCAATCTAAGTGCACTCTATTCAATTGAGGAAGATTTAGACAAAGCACATGCTTACCTGGAAGATGCCATGGCATTGGCAAATCAGTTCGAAAACAGGGAAAGAATCATTCGGTATATGAATGAGATGGGCAAACTTAAGAGGAAAATGGGAAGATACGATGAAGCCATTGAGTCTTTCCGGGAGGTAATAGACATAGGACTAGAACTTGGCCGGCAGCCGGATGTTTGCTATGCATTTAAGTATATTGGGCAAGCATATTATGAAACAGGTAATGTTGATTCAGCGCTGCAATATTATCATGAAGCGTATGATTGCAGTTCAAATATCGGAATGAAGAGCTTGAGTACGAGTCTGCTTCTGGCCCTTACCAGGTGTTATGAAGAAAGCGGCAATTACAGCCAGGCTCTCTTCCATCATAAGGAGTACAGCAATCTCAAAGAGGAAGTAGAGACACAGGAAATGATGGAAAAACTGGCGGAAATCGAAGCCGTATATCAAAATGAAAAGAAGCAGCAGGAAATACAATTGCTGCAGAAGGACAATGAGCTTAGTGCTGCTACCATCAGAAAAAAAAGAATCCAGATGTATTGGTTGGGAAGCGGACTATTGATATTTGTTGGTGCATCCATTATCATCGCTTCATTGTTTTTCCAGAAGTCCAGGGCGCACCGGATGCTTGTAAAGAAAAACATTTTGTTGATGAAGCAAAGTGAAAGCTGTGATCCATTAAATACCAACATTAAGAATTCACCGGGCCTCAGTGAAGACGAGAAAAAAAGACTGGTTTCCAAGATCAACCAATTGATTTGGAAAGAAAAAATTTTCACACAGAAATCTTTAACCATGAGTGAAATGGCTGAAAAGCTGAACACCAACACATCCTATCTCTCACATATAATCAACACCGACTTTGGGAGGTCTTTCAATGACTTCATTAACCAGTTGCGCATACAGGAGGCGCAGAAAATGTTCACAAGAGGGGATCATAAACAAATGACCATTGAGGGGATTGCCGAGGCAGTGGGTTTTCAGTCAAGGTCAACCTTTCACAATGCTTTTCGAAAATTTTCGGGATTAGCCCCCAGTGTTTTTATTAAAAACATGCAGAGGATTTATCGGGATTCACATGGGGAGGCTTTCGAGGGTCTTGCAGGAGAGGGAGTTTTTAGTCAGAGATAGTTTTTACCACATTGGTCTGCCCATTCCGGATTGAAACAAAGATTAATTGAAAGTGGGGCGTTACCTGATATCCTTGGTCAAACAATTGTTTTATTTTAATGAAGTACTACCTTTCATTGTGGTGTTTACCCCGGCCAGATGCGTAAAATAATCATGGTATTGATGGATGATATCTTGCCAGTTGTGATGAATTTTGAT
>REEA01000058.1 GCA_007695305.1 Bacteroidia bacterium | reverse complement strand
GGTATAGGTGTAAACGATCTTCCAGACGCCAACTCCTTGTGATGCCGGATTAAAATTACTCCCTCCTCCGAAAGTACCACCTTGCGGACTCACCAGTGCCATCATATCGATGGGTGTGTCTGTTACGCACATGGAGAAATCAGCCGGACATTCCACCTGCGGGCTCGGATGTACAGTGATATAAAACGAGCAGGAAGCCGAACATCCGGTATCCGGATCGGTATAGGTATACACGATTTTCCAGACTCCAACACCCTGGGCGGCAGGATTAAAGGTGCTTCCCCCTCCGAAAGTACCACCTTGCGGACTCACCATCGTCATCATATCGATGGGTGCGTCTGTAACGCACATGCTGAAGTCATCAGGACATTCAATGGAAATAACAGTAACCGTAAACCCACCGGATGTAGTATTGTTATTTATGTCTGTCGCATCATATGTTACTTCGGTTGTTCCGAAAGGGAAAAAATCTCCCGATTGGTGGCTGCTGGTCACGCTTTCCAAATCGCAGTTATCGCTGACGTTTGGAGGCTCCCATTCCACATGCGCTCCTTCCATGTCTGGCTCTGCTGGTGCGCAAATATCCTCCATGCTCTCAATCACCGGGGGTTCTGCATCAATCACCGTGATGATGACATAACAGGAATTCGTTTGCTGATGAGCATTCACCGCTGTCCAGGTCACCTGTGTGTTACCCACCGGAAAAATATCAGGGGCGTCATTAAATATCGCAACTATGCCATAAGGATCTTCCGTATAGGGTAGTTCCAGTTCAATTTCGGTGGCATGGCAAAAACCCGGATCATTATCAACAGTCATATTTTCCGGACAAATAATGATTGGGTGTTCCCCTTCGGTTGCTGTGAGCATCACCTCAAAAAACATCTCATCCGTTCCACTAACATAAAATTCCAGAACATAATCAACATAACCCGGTTTTTGGAATAAAGCGGTATGGGGGCCTATGGGTAAATCAACAACCACAATGCCATCGTTGCCTGTCATCATTTCATCCAATCCTTCAATCAATACCATTACGTCCGGAAGGGGAACGCCTGCCTCATTGTGAACAAGAAAAGTAACGGGCATCCATTCTGGTATTTCCTCTTGAGCCCACAGTTCAAAAGCCATATCATAAGACAGTTGTGCACGATTAAGCCCTTTTTCTCCTGAATAAGAAATGTTGGTGAAGGCCGGCACACTTTGGCCACTCACCCTTTTGGCCGGTGTTGTCCGCTGCCATGCCTGACCGTCGCCATGCAGCGAATTGAGCCAAATGAAACCCGTACCCGAACCGCTGGTAGCGTCAATCTGGGCCGAAACCCATGCATGAGCATTATTTACCGGAGTATTCAGCACGGCTGAGAATTTGTAAAGCTGATATTGGCCACCCCATACCTGTCCAACATGTGTAACATTTGCCCAAATATACTGCGAGGAAAACGGATTTGCCCAATCCGGTTCCTGGACAACAGGCACAGGAATGCCGGTTGGGACACTCTCGCCCGGATCATTCCAGGTGCCGCCATCTTCGGCAATGGGAATCACATCACTTTCAGGGCTGAAGATGGCATAATAGCATTCATCAGCATAATTCCCGTCAATCGTAAAAACGGTAGAAATGATATCTCCGGCATTGGCAAAGAACGTATGTACAACGGGTCCGAAACCCGAAGGCAATGTTATATTGTCCAAAACCATGACACCATTTACAAATACCGTCACCGTGTGGAAATGGTCACCACTTATCGGCCAGTCACCGGCCCATCCATCCCCAAATGCATCTAGCAATGCTATAGAGTAAATGCCGGTGACGGGGGCCGGTAAATCCGGTGTAAAGGTGATCTGATAGTCATAAAACCGTATAAAAAACGGTTCAGAACTCCAGGGTGTCTGCTCCTGCCAGTTGAGCCCCGGAACAAATTTGAGGGTCAGACCATAAAATATGAATTCATGGATCTCATGGACATCAGGAGTTAATTGAAAGAAATTGTCCGCTACTTCCACATCATACGGATAACCCGAATCGTAAATGCTTGCGGCAGCAAAGCCGCCATCATGATATCCCTGGTCGTAGAGTAAATCCTGGGTTTGCCCTGATAATCGGCTTATGCAGCACAGTACCATTACCCCCAAAACTATTCTTCGCCAAAGATAAACATGTACAAAAGAGTAAGTTTCTTTTTTCATGACATCTGTTTTTTATGTTAAATAAAACATCCATTAATCAAACGAATATTTAATTCTTTCTTATTGAAAAACACGTATTTCAACCATTTACATTCATTATGGATTGTTCAATAAAATAACCGGCTATCAAAAAGAAAACAGAATAAGTCGTAGAAATTTGTAACAAACAGAAAGTAGTCACTTTGGGCCAAAAGCCCTGAAACACACAATGCCGGTCAAGAAACAAAGTCAGATGAGGGGCATCGTAAAGAAAAGTGTCGTATATCTGAAAAACCGTTTCTTACCAAGATAAACAATAGCGAAATTTATGTAAAATAAACATAAAATACAATACTATATGTAAATTTAGAATCATTCTAAACAGTTGTTCTGTTAAAAATAAATTTGTCTGATTTAGTGATCGATACGTCCGTCAACAGTGCGAACCCTATCAGCTTGCCACCAATAATCCGGCAGCTGTCCAAAAACCTTTAACACACATTTCAATGATTAAACTAAAAAACTGACCGTTTAAAAAATTATGTATATTTAGAAGTAGCTGTTTGATTAAAATCTGATCATTTTCATGAAAGAAAAAGTGCTTCAAAAGCTGAATATCCTTGCTGATGCCGCAAAATACGATGTTTCCTGCTCCTCCAGCGGCAGCAACCGCTCTGCAAAAGGAGGCGTGGGAAATGCCAAAAGTGCGGGGATCTGCCACTCATTTACCGAAGACGGCCGCTGTATCTCCTTGCTCAAGATCCTCTATACCAACCATTGCATCTACGACTGCGCCTATTGTGTCAATCGACGCACCAACGATAAACCCCGCGCCACATTCACCCCTGATGAATTGGCGGAACTAACCATCAACTTTTACCGGCGAAACTATATAGAAGGCCTGTTCCTTAGCTCCGGCGTAATCCGAAACCCGGATTATACCATGGAACAACTCAATAGTGTAGTGCGGAAACTGAGAAACGAATACCGGTTCAATGGTTATATTCATATGAAAGCCATCCCCGGCGCCGACCCGCTCCTGGTGCACGAAGCTGGCCTGCTCGCCGACCGGTTGAGCGTTAATATTGAAATACCGACCGAACAGCAATTAAAAATTCTGGCACCCGAAAAAGACCACCACAGCGTGTTTTCACCGATGGATCTCATACATCGCGAAATGACCTGCAACAGGGAAGAACGAAAAAGGTTCCGGAACGCACCCCGGTTCACACCCGCCGGACAAAGCACACAACTGATCGTTGGCGCATCCCCTGAGACAGATTTCACCATCCTGAAACTGGCCTCCGGACTCTACAACAGGCAAAAGCTAAAACGCGTTTACTATTCCGGATTTGTCCCGGTAAATAGCTATGACAGCCGGTTGCCCGCCTTGGTACAACCCCCTCTGGTGAGAGAAAACCGACTCTACCAGGCCGACTGGCTCATGCGTTTCTATCATTTCCGGTACGACGAAATCCTGGACAAAAACCATGACCAGCTGGATCTGCGTATGGACCCAAAACTGGCTTATGCACTGCGAAATCCCCATATCTTTCCCATCGACCTGGATAAGGCAAGCTATGAAGAAATACTCAGGGTGCCGGGCATCGGGGTGCGGTCGGCCAAAATCATCGTGGCCAACCGCCGTTACGGACGTATCACCTTTGAACACCTGAAACGGATGGGTGTCGCTCTCAACCGGGCCAGGTATTTCATCCTCTGCCGGGAACTGCCGCAGCTCGCAAAAGGACTTTACCCGGAACAGATCCGCCGCAAACTGGTTAAATCCACCACCGGCGCAGGCACACAGCTGAGCCTGTTTCCGGCAGAGCAAATTGATTAGTGATGAATGACGTTCGATTTTTCTTTGTGAAATCTTTGTGTCCTTGGTGTCTTTGTGGTTAAAAAAAATTCACCACAAAGGACACGGAGAACACAAAGTTTTTAATGTCAATGACCATAAATGACAGCGCGAAACGCATATCACGCAAACAGGAAAAAGAACAACAGCGGCTTGTGGTCATTTTTTTCACCGCAAAGACGCAGAGCACGCAAAGAGCACAAAGTTTTTAATGCCAATGACCATAAATGACAGCGCGAAGCGCTAAATGACAATCAATGACGCGCGAAGCGCAAATGACGCGCGAAGCGCAAATGACGCGCGAAGCGCAAATGACATGCGAAGCATAAATGACATGCGAAGCATAAATGACATGCGAAGCATAAATGACATGCGAAGCAAAACCACCATCCCATGAATCTATTTCAAAAGAATTGCATATTTACCTACGACGGAACGCTTGAAGGATTTTTTACCGTTGTGTTCAGGGCATTCCAGGGTAAACTGGAACCATCGGCCATCATATCGCGGCGTGCAGGCTCCCAAATCCCGCTGGGAGATATCATCTATGTTGAAACATCCGACGAAGAAGCCAATCGCGTTAAAAAGGGACTCATCGAACGGTCTGACCAAAAAAACCTGCGGCTGGTGCATGTAGCCTTCCTCAGCGGGCAACAGGAGACCGATATGTTGCTGTGGCGTTACATGAAAAAGCTATTTAACACCACTCCCGGTGAATACTACCGCAATATGCTCGACGAGGATGTTTATGAACTGGTGCAGACCGCCCGCAGGGTAAAACGGGAAGTGCATCGATTTCAGGGCTTTATTCGCTTCCAGGAAACCAAAGACAATATGTACGCCGCCGCCATAGACCCCGACAACGATATTGTGAGATTGCTGGCACCGCACTTCAAAGGCCGGTACCCCGACCGGCAATGGCTCATCTATGATATGCGCAGAAAATACGGCATCTGGTTTGACCTGCAATCCCTCCATGAAGTAACGTTTGACGAAAATGCTTTCGATCTTCACACCGGTTACATACGGCAACAAGCCCGTGCCATTAATGAAGACTACTACAAAACCCTGTGGCAACACTATTATGACGCCATCAATATCATCGAACGGAAAAACCACCGCCAAATGAAAGCATTCATGCCAAAAAGATACTGGAAATACCTGCCGGAAAAAAACAAGCGTTGACAAGAGATAATTTTATTGAACCCCTATCGGGGTTCTCCTGATCCGGTGGCGCATTCTCGGTCGCCGGGTTGCACCCGGGGCTACTATTATTCAACCCCTTCGGGGTTTCCTGGTGTTGCCGTTTGGTATGAACTATCAGCAAAACATGATTTCTACGACGGTTTTCATCTGTTTATATTTGGTTGTTCTTTGATATTTTTTTGAACGCGGATAAACGCTGATAAAAATCCGCGGTGATCAGCGTTTGCCAAAGGCAAT
>REEA01000107.1 GCA_007695305.1 Bacteroidia bacterium | reverse complement strand
CCTGTCCTCGAATGATCAGGATAATTCACATAGGCGTTTCATACAATGATTTGGTGTTACATACTTTGCCATAAACCCTGATTGTTTTTCACAATGACCGGGAAGTGATCACGACGGCTCCCGTCCTATGAATCTATTCAGCAACAATACCGGTATCATGCCTGTAAACACAATGACAAGGGCATAAGGTGCCGCCTCGGCAACCCGCTCATCGGAAGCATATTCAAAAGCACGAATGGCAAGGGTATCAAAATTAAATGGCCTTAATATCAGGGTCAATGGCAGTTCTTTCAGCACATCAATAAATGTCAGCAGAAAAGCGCTTAAGGCAGCACCGGTTAAGAGTGGGAAATGAACTTTTCCCAACACTTTTCCGTGTTGCATACCAAGGGAACGAGCCGCTTCATCCATGCTTAACGGAATTTTTTCCATACCACTGTCTATGCTATTGTAACCAACCGCCATAAAGCGCACCAGGTAGGCATAGATCAATGCGAGCCAGGTCCCGGTGATTATGAATGTGTTGAAAAACGGTAACTGGATAAGGCGGTTGTCCAGCCAGAGAAATGGTATCAGCACACCCACTGCGACTACCGCTCCGGGGATGGCATAACCCAGGGTTGTAATACGGGCAAGGGTTTGAACCACCCTGTTTTTGAAAGAGCGCACTGTATAGGCGATGAATATGGCTGATGATACCACAAACAGAGAGGCTGTACCTGCCAGGAAAAAGCTGTTGCGCAAAAGCGTCCAGAATCCTGCATCCACAACCTGCATAAAGGTTTGCGCTGACCACCACAGAAGCATGATTGCAGGCAGAATGAATCCGGCTAACAAAGGGATGCTGCATGCCAGGCTTGCCAGCATGGCGGGTAAGCCTTTCATGGGGATGGGTTCCAAACCATGTTTGCGGATGCCCTGCATGCCGTAACGCATCTGTCCGCGTTGCGAACGCTCTGCAAATATGAGCACAAAAACAAATATCATCAAATAGCCGGATAGCTTCATCGCCGAAGAGATATCACCAAAAGCAAACCAGGCGCTAAATATTCCGGTTGTAAATGTATCTACACCATAGTAGCTTGCCACACCATAGTCGTTCAGTACTTCCATCAAAGCAAGGGACACCCCTGCAACGATGGCCGGCCTGCCAAGCGGAAGTGCAGTGTGAAAGAATTTTCGCCACGGCCCATGACCCAGAGATGCACCTACTTCGAACAGTGTCGCTGATTGTGTTTGAAAATAAGCCCGGGTGATCAGATACACATAGGGATAAAATGAGATGGAGAGAATAAAGATGGCTCCGGGTAAGGACATGATGTCGAAAAAAAGGAATGTACCTGTGTCCAGACCAAAGTTGTTCCGCAAAAAAGCATATAATGGAGAAGTGTAATCAAGCATCCCTGCCCAGGTGAACCCGTTGATATAAGCGGGTATGGCTATGGGCATGATTAGTGCCCACCGGAACAGATTCCTGCCCGGAAAGCGGAACATACTTACCAGCCATGCTGTTCCAACACCGAGGATGATGGTTGTGAATCCTACCCCTATAAGCAGCCACAGGGTATTCAGGGCATAGGTTGGCACCCGCTCGTAAAGAATGTGTCGCCAAACCTCATCGCCGCGTGAAAACATTTCTGTGGCAATGGTAAACAGCGGGAGTGCCACTGCTATCGACAATAAGAGGGTGAACAGCACCCAGCGGCTGCCGAAAACATGTTGTAAGCGTCTGCGTGTTTTTTGATCTACGGGCATCAGTTCCAGCCGGCGCGGTTAAAAATAAACATGGCATCTCTTAAATATGGCCCCAGTTGATACAGGGGGCGCTCATCGGCGCGGAATTCACCCCACGACTGCAGCAGCTCAGGCCACGCAACCTCTTTGTTTACAGGATATTCATGGTTTTGTTCTGCGAGTTTTCGCTGTGAGTCAGCACTGAGCATGAACTCGATAAGCCTGGTGGCATTTTCCGGGTTTGGGCTGGCTTTTGTGAGCCCTATTCCACTGTAGTTCACATGGGTGCCGCGGTCGGCCTGGTTGGGAAAAAATATCCGGGTTTGTTCTGCTACCAGGCGTTCTTCCGGGTTGACCGAATACGTTAGTAACCCCATGTAGTAAGTGTTTACAATGGCCACATCCCCTTCTCCGGCAACAATGGCCTTCACCTGGTCGCGATCGTTACCCCTCGGCCTGCGCGCCATGTTTTGTACCAGGCGGCCGGCCCAAGTCTCTGCCTCATCATGCCCCAATGCAGCAATCATTGAAGCCATCAGTGTTTGGTTGTAATGATTTTGGGAAGACCGCACAAGCACCCTGCCTTTCCACTCCGGCTCCGATAACGACTCATAAGTGGATAAATCTTCCGGACTGACACGATCCTGATGATAAACGATCACTCGTGCCCGCTTGGTCATGGCTACCCACCTGCTGTCGGGGTCACGCAGCGCAACGGGAATGGTTTCCTGTATATAATCCGAGCCGATCGGCTGCAGCAACCCACCGGCAGCAGCAGTTACCAGACGGCCGGCATCCGCTGTGATCAACAAATCAGCCGGCGAATTACGCCCTTCCATTTCCAACCTGTTTAACAACTGATCCGTATCCGCTTTTACCAGGTTTACCCTGATACCGGTTTTTTCAGTGAATGCCCGGAATAAGTCTTCATCCACCTGGTAATGGCGTCCGGAATATACATTGACCACATGATCATCCTGGCTGCATCCAAATAATAACAGACCCGCAAATGTCATCAACAGAACTATTTTCAACATAATGAAGATAATTGTGTGCTGCAAATATACTTAATTTTAACCAGTCTGAATAAAGATAAGTATTTGCGCTTTCGGCCTGTAGTAAACACGGAATGAGTTTGCTGAAAATGAATTCATGGTGGATCATTTGCTCATTTTTCTCTTACGCAACGAACAGAAAGGCCGAAATTCTTACAGACGCCGAGTCTGTACACATGCCCGTTTTCCCAGATCATTGTTCTGTAAAAGGCGCTAATTGTTGAAGTCTCGGTGGCAGACCACCAGTAGCCTCCAAAACCATTAAACAGGGTTTCTCCGTCATTGGCCCGCAAACCTCCGGGAAAAGCCGAGAAATCGAATTCATCAGTGGCATCAGTATTTGGATATTCCCAGCTCGGGTGTGCATCGGGATTTGTCCGGGTGCTTTTTAGTTTGCCGCCGGCAATGAAACTCTCAGGCCACTGATAGTTTGAGTTTGCGTCGGGGTCAATAAAGGAAATCAGCTGTGACCAGTCCGAATCGGTTGGCACACGCCAGCCCTTGGGACATAGATTGCCAGTTTTAACGGCATGCCAGTTATACAATGCTCCGTAATTACTGAGGACTTCTGCCTCAGAGCTAAGTCCATTGATCGCTGCATGGGGGTAAATGGCGTAGGCTCCGGTGCTAAGGTTTGCCCACTGTTCATTGGAGTGACCTGTGGCAATGGGGTTGCCATTTTTGTACCTGGTGGTTTTCAGGTTCCCGGTCAACCATACCTGATTTCCAATTATTACAGTCCCGTATTCATTGCCATCTGCGTCAAAGACCTTTCCATGGAGGTCATCATCCGGCAATACTTCCTTGTCTTTGCTGCATCCTGCAACAAGAAGAAGCCCCGCTATAATGAAAGCGAGCGGCTTAACCCAATCCAATATTTTTCTGTTCATGAGATTGTGTCTTTAATGATGTAAAACTGCATTGATTTTTTTGACATAATTGGTGTATATATGAAGGGCGTCGGCAGGTTAAAACTCAAAATGTATTCTTTTATTATCAACACGAATAATTTATACTTATTCACAATACGCAAGTCAGCATTAATAGCATTTTTCTGTAAATAAGTTATTTCGGGCTGAAGCCCGATTTTATTATAAAAATGTTTGGGCTAAAGCCCCCGACGTTTCTGCGCATTCATTCATAACCATTTAACTTTTTCAAATTATCGAAGATCGTGCGGGATAATTAGCAGCGACCAGTCCTGCTTTCAGGCACAGATGATCGAAATTTTCCTGATGTTTCCGGAAAGTAAAACAATCAATGTTTCCTTTTTCTGTTGCGGAAAGAACAGAAATCCAGAAATTTATACAGACAGGCAGCCCGGCTATTTCAAACAACCATGTCCTTGTGTTTGTTATCCAAATGAAACAAAAAGAATCAACCCAAACGTTGAGAAATAAACCCAATGAAAATATTATTGACCGGTGCTACCGGATACATAGGAAAAAGACTATTGCCTGTTCTGGTTGATCAGGGTCATGTGGTCGTTTGCAGCGTAAGGGATAAAAACAAATTTCATCCTGAGCGTTCTGTCAGGGACAAAATCCAAATCATAGAAAATGATTTGACGAAAAAAGAGTCTTTGGATAACATACCAAAGGATATTGACTTTGCGTATTATTTGGTTCATTCCATGGCAGCAACGAAAAAGTATGAAGAACTGGAAAAGCAGTCAGCCATTAATTTTCGGGAAGCTTTAAACAAAACAAATGTCAGGCAGGTCATATATCTGAGTGGCATTGTTAACTCTCAAACTCTTTCCCGGCATCTTAAATCAAGAAAAAATGTTGAAACGGAACTGGCTAAAGGAACATATTCCCTCACGACCGTTCGGGCGGGTATTATCATCGGGTCTGGCAGTGCTTCATTTGAGATCATACGTGACCTGGTAGAGAAATTGCCCGTAATGATAGCTCCCCAATGGCTCAAAACCAAATGTCAGCCAATTGGAATCACCGATGTCATAAAAATATTAACAGGGGTATTAAATAACAAAAAAACGTTTAATAAAAGCTTTGATATTGGGGGAGATGAGGTGCTCACCTATAAAGAAATGCTTTTACAGTTTGCCTCGGTGCGTGGACTGAAAAGATATATCCGGACAGTTCCTGTAATGACGCCCAGGTTATCATCGTATTGGTTATATTTCGTTACATCCACATCTTATAAACTGGCAACCTCATTGGTTGACAGCATGAAGGTTGAAGTC
Organism: Bacteroidia bacterium; assembly: GCA_007695305.1. Lineage (GTDB taxonomy): Bacteria > Bacteroidota > Bacteroidia > Bacteroidales > UBA7960 > PUPG01. The sequence continues at coordinate 659 of REEA01000107.1, read as the reverse complement.
GTTGCAAGCGACAACGAAATCCTTGAGCTGCTGGGAATCAAGCCGCTATCCTATAAAGAGTCCATTCAGAGAGCATTTAAAAAGATTGAACAAAACTCGATTGTTTCAAGCTGGAAAGATTCAACTGTAAGCGGACGATTAGAATACAAGATTTCTGATTACATAAAAGTACCTGAATTTGGATGCTTTAAGGACATTCAAAGAAGAGACATTGAACATATCCCGTCGTGCAAAAATAAAATATGGCGTATTGGTGGGGAAACGGGCTGGTATTATGCAAACTGGCTTTGGGAGGTCAGGGGTTTTTTGGATAAGGTTTTCGGAGGAGTGGGATTACGCAGAGGCCGGACAAACCCGGTTAACATTCAGGCCGGAGACACGCTGGATTTTTGGCGTGTTCTGTATGCTGACAAAGAGGAAGGGCGATTGTTGCTGTTTGCTGAAATGAAACTGCCGGGTGAAGCATGGTTAGAATTTCAGATTGAGGATGGTTACTTGGTTCAAACGGCAACATTTAGACCCAAAGGACTTTTAGGGCGTTTGTACTGGCTTTCTGTTTTCCCTTTTCATCGTTTTATTTTTAGAGGATTGATCACAGAATTAACCGGAAAAGACAACCGGGAAGTTGAACATTCTGTAAAAGCCGGGGTATGAGAATA